>PTLG01000012.1 GCA_002937995.1 Alphaproteobacteria bacterium MarineAlpha3_Bin7
CCTGGTGACCCCGAAGCGACGGGTAGTTATGCTGTTCCTACAGTTAAGCAACTGCTGCAGAATAATTTACCCATTTTTGGTATTTGTTTAGGGCACCAAATTCTTGCTTTAGCATTGGGCTGTAAAACAAGCAAAATGCATCATGGACATAGGGGAGCAAATCATCCTGTAAAGAACCTTGAAACAGGACAAGTTGAAATCACAAGCCAGAACCACGGCTTTGTCGTAGACATAGATAGTTTGCCAGAAGGTGTTATTGCAACACATATATCCCTGTTTGACCAAGGTTTAGAGGGCCTTAAAGTTGAAAAAAAACCAGTGTTTTCTGTTCAGTATCACCCAGAAGCTTCTCCAGGGCCGCATGATAGTCTATATTTGTTTGAAAACTTTATCTCGATGATGGAAGGCTATTAATGAAGAAATGCCAATTAAATATATATAATCCTGATATATACCCTCAAAAAAGTTCAGAAACCAATATAAATTACAATTTATCCCTTCAAGGTAATTATGCCTAAACGTTCGGATATTGACTCAGTGATGATAATTGGCGCTGGCCCAATTGTTATTGGTCAGGCATGTGAATTTGATTATTCTGGCGCACAAGCATGCAGAGCTCTGATGCAAGAGGGTTATAGAGTAATCCTAGTAAATTCAAATCCTGCCACTATTATGACTGACCCTGAGCACGCCGATGCGACTTACATAGAGCCAATCTTGCCTGAATATCTAGAAAAAATAATAAAAGTAGAAAAACCCGACGCAATATTACCAACAATGGGAGGCCAGACAGCTCTAAACGCTTGCCTAGAATTAGATAAATTAGGAATCCTGAAAAAGTATAATGTGGAATTAATTGGAGCTCGTGCAGAATCCATAGAAAAGGCCGAAAATAGACTTAAATTTAGAGAGGCTATGGATAAAATAGGTATAGAAAGCCCTAAGAGCCGATTAGTATCAAATATTACTAGTGCCAGAGACGCACTAGAGGAAATAGGTCTACCTATGATTATCCGCCCCTCATTCACTCTGGGAGGTGGCGGGGGGGGCGTTGCCTTCAACAATGAGGAATATGAACAAATAGTCCTAGATGGAATTGCCGCATCGCCTGTGGGAGAGGTCCTAGTAGAGGAATCGGTACTTGGGTGGAAAGAATATGAAATGGAAGTAATTCGGGACAATGCTGACAACTGCATTATTGTGTGTTCGATAGAGAACGTAGATCCGATGGGTGTTCATACTGGCGATTCAATCACTGTTGCGCCTGCACTTACGCTAACCGACAAAGAATTTCAAATACTAAGAAATTGTTCTATAGCTGTTCTCAGAGAAATTGGTGTTGATACTGGTGGATCCAATGTCCAATTTGCTATCAACCCGAAAGATGGTCGCCTAGTAATTATTGAGATGAACCCTCGGGTGTCGCGGTCTTCCGCGCTAGCTTCTAAAGCCACTGGCTTTCCCATTGCCAAGGTGGCAGCAAAATTAGCCGTGGGTTATACCCTCGATGAACTAGCAAATGATATTACTGGCGTAACACCCGCTTCTTTTGAACCAACCATAGACTATGTAGTAACAAAGATACCTCGCTTTACCTTTGAAAAATTTCCACAGGCCGAACCAATACTTACCACTTCTATGAAATCTGTCGGGGAAGCGATGGCAATAGGTCGTAATTTTCAAGAGTCCCTGCAAAAAGCACTTCGGTCAATTGAAACGGGCTTAACAGGTTTAAATGAAGTTGAGCTCGAGGGTGCACCCGATAAAGATGCCATTTGTTCATCCCTTGTAAAAAATATGCCCTACAAAATACTGCATATTGCTCAAGCTTTTAGAAATGGCCTGACTATTCAAGACGTCCAAATCGCTTGCCAATTTGACCCTTGGTTTTTGCAACAGATCAAAGAAATTATAGATCAGGAAAAAATTCTTAGATCAAATGGATTACCCAAGAAATCCTCTGAGCTCTTCAAGCTGAAAAAAATGGGATTTTCAGATTCTAGAATTTCTGAACTTACTGGCCGGGAAGTGTCAGACGTTCGGATGACCCTACAAAGAGAAAATGTAAGCCCAAGTTACAAGAGAGTTGATAGTTGTGCGGCTGAATTTCCATCAGAAACCTCTTATTTATATTCTGTATATGAAGGTAACAGCTTAGGCCCCACCGAGTGTGAGGCAGAGCCGACAAATAATAAAAAAGTGGTAATTCTTGGAGGTGGCCCCAATAGGATAGGACAAGGAATTGAATTTGATTACTGCTGCGTACACGCTGCTTATGCTATGAGGGAAATAGGATACGAGACCATTATGGTAAACTGCAACCCAGAAACAGTTTCCACAGATTTTGATATTTCTGATAGACTATACTTTGAGCCATTAACCGACGAGGATGTTCTAAATCTTATCCAGAAAGAACAACAAAATGGTTCCTTGAAAGGCGTAATAGTCCAGTTCGGGGGGCAAACGCCACTAAAACTGGCGCAGAACCTAGAAAAAGCTAATATACCTATACTGGGCACTTCAACGAATGCTATTGACTTAGCAGAAGATAGAAAAAGATTTCAAGAGCTGTTAAATAAACTTTGCCTTAGACAACCCCCTAATGGCACTGCAAAAAACACTAGAGAGGCATTAATAATTGCTGAAAAAATAGGTTACCCTGTAGTCATAAGGCCTTCTTATGTCCTCGGTGGAAGGGCCATGGAAATAGTTCATGATAAAGATGAGCTCGAAAGATACGTAAAAAATGCTGAAGAAGTGACAGGAGAGTCTCCAATCCTAATTGACTGGTATTTGAGAGATGCTATTGAAGTTGATATAGATGCCGTATGTGATAATCAGGATGTTTATATAGCTGGTATAATGGAACACATTGAGCAGGCCGGAATACATTCAGGGGACTCTGCCTGCTCTTTGCCTCCACACTCACTTTCAACTGAAATTATTGAACAATTAAGAGAACAGACCCGAAAATTAGCTTTGGGATTAAATGTTATTGGTTTAATGAATGTACAATTTGCTATCCAAGGAAAGAATATTTTTGTTTTAGAAGTCAACCCCAGAGCCAGCAGAACAATACCATTTGTTGCAAAAGCTACTGGGGTGCCAGTAGCAAAAATAGCCGCCAAAATTATGACTGGCTTAAAACTTAAAGACTTTAAATTATCTGATAATGAGCCAACAAAACATGTAGCAGTAAAAGAAGCTGTCTTCCCATTTTCTAGATTTCCAGGAGTTGACATAATCTTAGGTCCCGAAATGAAGTCAACAGGTGAGGTAATGGGGATCGATAAAGATTTTGCAAGTGCATTCGCAAAATCTCAACTTGGAGCTGGGACTGTCCTGCCAAAAAATGGCACTGTTTTTTTGTCTGTGAGAGACCCCGATAAAGAAAATTCATTATCTCTCGCTAATCGCCTTATTGGACTTGGTTTTAAAATTATGGCTACTCGGGGGACAGGTTCTTATTTAGAAGCCAATAATGTAAAAGTCGAAACTATTAATAAAGTTCAAGAAGGACGTCCACACTGTGTAGACGCAATCAAATCTGGTGCAATTCAGCTAATAATAAATACAAGCGAGGGAAATCAGGCAGTTTCTGATAGCTTTTCCATCAGAAGGAGCGCTCTTATGTCAAATATACCTCACTATACGACATTAGCAGGAGCAGCCGCAGCAATTTCTGCCATTGAATCCATAGCACAAAATATAAATGGACGGGGGCTTGAAGTTGAGACGCTACAAAACTATTTTAACAAGTGATGTTTTTTTTGTAACCTCTCAATAAGTATTTTGATATAGTATACGTTTTTAAAGAAGACGGAATATGGAAAAAATACCAATGACAATAGAGGGTTTTGAAAACCTCGAAGAAGAAATGAAGCGCCTAAAGCTTGAGGAGCGCCCTGCCGTTATAAAGGCTATCGGCGCTGCAAGAGAACATGGTGATTTGTCGGAAAATGCGGAATACCATGCTGCTAGGGAAAGGCAGGGCTTTATTGAAGGTCGCTTAGCTGAACTAGAAGATGTCATAAGCCGGGCCGATGTTATTGACCCATCAACGCTCAAAGGTAAGGAGATAAGGTTTGGGGCAACCGTAAAGTTGGAGGATGAGGATACTGGAAAAGAAAATACCTATCAAATAGTTGGTAGCTACGAGGCCGATGTCGATTCGGGTAAATTGAGCGTTACCTCCCCTTTATCAAGAGCTCTTATTGGCAAAGTAGTGGGAGACTCTGTTGAAGTTACTACGCCTGGCGGATCAAAACTCTATGAAATAATAAAAATACAGTTCAAATAAGTGTAACACTTCCGTCATTAATACCTGCACTTCTACCCCTTTGTCAGAATATTGATATCTGCTAACATTAGTTTATGACAAAATTTACCGTTATAGCTGCTGTTATATCTTTCATGATTTTTATCCCTTTGAATACAGTAACAAGCGAAACGATGGGAGACTTGGTAAAACGCGGAGGGCTTTACTATAAAAAATATAGTAATATTCCATTTACTGGTAATTTTACCGGGTTTTTACGGGGTTCATTTATAGATGGCAAGAGAGAGGGCTATTGGGTTCGCTATTGGGACAACGGCCAGCTAGCCTATAAAGGAAATTTTAAGAATGGCCTTGAAGAAGGTACTTGGGTCGGTTACTGGAACAATGGTCAATTAAGTTACAAAGGCAGCTACAAGAATGGCAATAGAGAGGGAGATTGGATTGATTACAATAAAGACGGAACTGTAAATCAAAAATATTCTGGAACCTTTAAAAATGGGGTGAAGATTAGTGAATAAGTTAGGAAAAAGCTATTAGCCTTCGCTTTAATGCAGACGCACCCCAATCCTTGGAGGAAAAATCTAAATAATAATTGTTGGAAAACTGAGATGACAGAAGAAGAATATAAAACCCAAATTAAATTACTAGAGGCAGAAAACAGAAGTCTAAGAGACAGGGTTGTTGAATTAGAAACAGCTATCAAACAATTTGGGGAAGCTATCGGAGAGGAGCTCTAGGAACATATGCCTATTGAAGCTCCCCCTTCTCTAAAGCCAGATCATAACAAAATTTTTTAGAAAGGTTAAAAAATGGTGTTTTACACAAAAATGCTGGATTTTTTTGTTAATAATGATAGTCATTCTCATTTATATATGCATAAAATATAACTTTGGGAGTAAAAAAGTGAATATTAATTATCCTAATACTAATCTATTTATAAATGGCGAATGGAAGACAGGCGACGGCAAAGAAACTATTGAAGTAATAAACCCTGCTAACGAGGAAATTATTGGCAATGTAGCTCGTGCCAAAACCAATGACTTGGATGAAGCTCTATCGGCAGCCGAAGAGGCTTCCAAAACTTGGAAAAATACTACCCCATTTGATAGATATAGAATTATGAGGAAGGCAGCTGAAATTTTGCGGGATAGAGTTGACCCTGTGGGTCAGATTATGACCCTTGAACAGGGTAAACCAATTGCTGAATCTAAACTAGAGGTCTCTCTTGGTGCTGATAGAATTGATTGGATGGCAGAGGAGGGTCGGCGTACATATGGAAAATTGATACCAGCTAGGTCTGGTAATATTTATCAGTTTACAGTTAAAGAACCAGTTGGCACGGTAGCCGCGTTTACCCCATGGAACTTTCCAATTAATCAAATATTACAAAAGGTCCCGGCAGCTCTGGCAGCCGGATGTACAATAATTTTAAAAGGCCCCGAAGAAACCCCAGCTAGCTGCGCTGAGGTAGTAAAAGCCTTTGAGGAAGCTGGATTACCTAAAGGTGTTCTGAACTTGGTTTTTGGTATACCTTCAGAAATATCAGAATACTTGATACCACACCCCATAGTTCGCAAAATAACTTTTACTGGTTCCACAGCAATTGGTAAACAGCTTGCCGCCCTCGCTGGGTCCCATATGAAACTCGCTACTATGGAATTGGGTGGTCATGCCCCAGCAATAGTGTTTGAAGATGCAAATATTGAAAAAGCTCTCAAAATATTAGCTTCAAACAAATTTAGAAACGCTGGCCAAGTTTGTATAGCGCCCACTCGATTTTTAGTTCAAGACAAACTTTATGAAGAATTTGTCTCTCGCATGACAGACTTCGCAGATAATCTAAACGTTGGAGATGGACTTAATCCGGATACAAGAATGGGTCCCCTTGCACACGATAGAAGAATAGAGGCTATAGAAGGTTTTGTGGCTGATGCAAAATCTAATGGAGCTAAAATTCATACAGGAGGTAGCCGAAAAGGAAATAAAGGCTATTTTTTTGAACCTACAGTTATGACTGATGTACCCTTGAGTGCTCGTGTTATGAACGAGGAACCCTTTGGACCTATTGCACCAATTTCAAGATTCTCAAATTATGAGGAAGCAGTTGAAGAAGCTAATCGCTTACCATATGGGCTTGCCGCGTATGCCTACACTAACTCAACTAAAACTGCTGAGGCCATTAGTAAAGAGTTGGAGAGCGGAATGGTATCCATAAATCACCATGGACTGGGGTTACCTGAAACTCCTTTTGGAGGCGTACAGGACTCTGGATATGGGAAGGAAGGTGGTAGCGAGGGTATAGAAGCATATTTGAGCACCAAGTTTGTCTCCCAGTCGAACTCCTGACCCATCGTGTCCAACAGATGAAAAAGATATTTGGATAATTAACTTTGAGGGTTTATAGGGCTAGGGCAAGGGTGTAACAAAGTTCATTAAGCCTATGGAGTAATACTGGCTAAGTCATTGAAAAGAATGGTGGGCACGGCTGGCATTGAATCAGCGACCCCTGCGATGTCAACACACTTAGAGTAGTTTTCATCACTTTCTACTCAACAATTGATAAAGTTTTTAAAGCCAGACTCCTTAAACTGAATTAACCACCTATTTGAATCTTAGCACCTAATGAGGTTCTAGTAATTAAGAACCCCGTGTCTTTCAAAATTAGCTAAACTTTATCTAGCTGTGCCAAGATTGTGACAAAATAAAATGGGCTTAATTTGGGGTCTGTGAATCATTTTAAGAGTCACTGCTAAGTCTCATATATGGGGAGTCCTGGGTACTTGGCAGAATCTCGAGACTCATACTGAGTCCGATATGGATTCTACAGACAGGACCTAAATTAACCCCCCCCTTTATAAAAAACACACATTAAACTTACCATTTCTAAAATTAGGCAACTTTTCCCTTTTCCCACTCAAACCAATACACTTATTAAATAAGGTCTCTAAGTTTTGTTATCTATTAGTTTTAATAATTTAGGTATTGAAAGTGATTCTCATTCGCAATATAAACTACTATAAGATATACCCATCACTAATTAAAGAGCAGGCCTCATGAAAAAATCATTGTTAAAACTCAAAACCCTTTCCCCAACTCTGCTAATCATATTCCTATTTAGTTATCCAGCACACTCGCACCCATCTCACAATACCGAGCATGGAATGAGCCACGCTCTTTTTTCATCGGAACATTATTTATTTTTCATCTTTATTGGTATTTTAGTGGGACTTTTTATGCTATCTCGAAACAAGATTTTGAGTTTTATAGGGAATTTAGCCCTTTTAGTCTTCCTTATTTACCAGGTTGTTTCCCATAGTTTATCCCAAAACTTATTATTTGGACTAGAGTTTTTGCTGATCGGTGGATTTTTGTCTTTAGCAGCCTGGAGAGCAACCTATTGGATATTTGAATTGTTACTTTGGGCGCCAAAAACGCTCAGGCGAATACCTCATCAAAATTTAAGGTATCTAGACAATCTCTTCAGATTCCCGCAAGCTAGAGCACACTGCGACATTCCTTGCAAAATATACGACCCAGCCATAGCTACGATTTCCGCTTTATCAGTTATACGACTAATTGACATAATCAATGAGACAATCTCTATGGAAGACAAATCATCTGCAGATTACGAAAATACCATGGCAAGGTGCGTCCTAAGGAAGGAGGAGGAAAGCGAAAAACTTAAGCACGAGATCCGAATAATTTGGGGAGACTATTTTAAAACACCACAGTTTGAGGCTTTCCCTGAAATACATGACTTAAGTCACCAAATTATGATGTTGGCTAGCGCTGCCAAGCAAAAAGTAAATCGGAAGGAAGCAGAAGATTTGCTAGAACTAGTAAACAAGTTTTCAGAAATATTTTGGTCTACCAAAGAAGTAGAAACAGAGAGAAAGGTTGCGCCCTACCCGCCCAACCTCGAAATAGTTCGACCTAAATTATAGCGCAGAAAAAAATGCTATGGAGAGTCTTTCGGGTCTCAGGGGATAGTATGAGTCCAACTATCGTTAATGGTGACTACGTATTAGCTGGAAAATATAAATCTAACCCAAACAAGGGAAATGTAGCCGTAATAGAGCACCCATCATTAGGCATACTCATAAAGCGAATTGATCAAGTTAGCGAGGACGGTAAAGCTTTTGTCTCAGGTGATAACGATTTTTCTACTCCACAACGAATAATCGGACCCATATACAAAGACTGGATTAAATACCAAGTTCGTTGGCGAATCTCGCCATTTGGTCTTTATAGGTTAAAAAAATAACTTTTCTATCGGCACTGTATAAAGATATATACCTACCCCTCACTGTCCCTATCGTGCCACCTAGTCTTTGTGTGAGAGGTGATTAGAATTTATTCTTTTTCTTAGCTTGTTTTATATAAATTGGGAAAACCAGAACGTCTTATCTGGACATTCCATCCATTACTTCTCTTTCTAAAATTAGCCATAACTTTATCTCACTGTGGCAAGAGTGTGACAAAGCTATTAAGCCTATGGAGTAATACCAGCTAAGTCATTGAAAAAAATGGTGGGCACGGCTGGGATTGAACCAGCGACCCCTGCGATGTCAACGCAGTGCTCTCCCGCTGAGCTACGCGCCCATTTTGATACGACAAAAAAGTAGCATAAATTCTAATCAAACCTATCCTGTAAAGATTTATATTCTATTTTATTTTTTGTTCAAGACTGGCTTACAAAATAACCTCTGTTATTTTTGCCCATCGACCTAAAAATGTTTATAATCAGGTTAGTAGGCACAAACTCTAAACCGTAAGAGATCAAATTGTACCAAAGTTCTGAAAATAGCGTTGTTGAAAACGATTTTTATGGCCGTGATAACAATCAGGGCCAATTGATTTCCCCTTTTGAAATAATGTCCCCCGAAACGCAAAGAATACCCTTTGTTTATTCCTCACCTCACAGTGGCAAGTTGTACCCTCCCGAATTTATCAAAACATCAAGGCTTGAACTAAAAAGCTTGCGTGGGTCTGAAGACTGCTACGTTGATGAACTTTTTTCAGCGGCACCAAACGCAGGAGCACCACTAATCAAAGCCGTTTTTCCCAGAGTATTTATTGACGCCAATAGAGAACCCTACGAATTTGACCCCTCAATGTTCGTCGAACCACTGCCAAGTTTTGTAACTACTAGCAGTAATAAAATTAGCGCCGGCCTTGGGACAATAGCCAAAGTTGTCTCATATGGTGAAAAAATATATTCGGAAAAGCTGCATCTATCTGATGCTCTAGATAGGGTAAACAATTACTACCTTCCCTATCACAACTCTCTGGAAAAGCTGATAAATATTACCAAGGAAAGCTTTGGCTGTTGCGCGCTGATAGACTGCCATTCAATGCCTTCAAATAGGATTGGAAATGGTAGTAGGAATAATAAAAGTCCAGCTGACATAGTTTTGGGAGATAATCACGGAAGGTCTGCCAGTAAAGCATTAGTTAATGAAATTGAGGACTTTCTCATATCTGAGGGTTTGTCCGTAAAAATAAATGACCCATACCCAGGAGGATATACCACCAGCAATTATGGAAAACCAGAAACAGGCGTTCAGGCTATTCAAATAGAGATCAATAGAGCTTTATATATGGATGAAAAATCAATAAAAAAAAATGAGGGGTTTTTGGAAACTAAAAAAGTCATGGACCGTCTGGTCTCCCATTTATCAAAGTTAATAATAGTTTAGTAATAAAATGCTAGCTTGTTCTGATGATAAAGTTTAACAAGAGCTTTTTTTTGACGTTGTTTATGGGCATCTTTGCCTATGACTCTCAATTAGTTGCCTCCCAAAGTGCTGTTGGTGATCGAGTAAGTCCCTACCTCTGTAAGGCAGTTACAAAAAAACAAGAGTTTGTTGGCGGAATACCAAGAGACCTACTTTCCGCCATATCTTTAGCTGAAACTGGTCGGTGGAATCCAAAGAGTCGAACCATGTATCCATGGCCATGGACGGTCACCTGGGGTGGAAAAGGAAGATATTTTGCAAACAAACAAGAGGCTGTACAAACTGTTAAGGAACTTAAGGCCTCAGGAATAAAAAACATAGATGTTGGCTGCATGCAAATAAATCTAATGTATCATCCGAATGCTTTTAAGAGCGTGGAAGATGCATTTAACCCAGAGTCAAATATTGGATACGCGAGCCAGTTTCTTAAGGGACTATATTCTAATACTGGCTCCTGGATCCAAGCGGCTGCTAATTACCACTCTACAAATCCATTACTTAACCTTAATTATCAGACAAAACTACTAAAGATATGGAGAAAAATTAGTGGTATTTCATTAAACCAAATTCCAAACTCTAACGTTCGCAACCCATCCTACAATGACCCCAGCAGTCGTATTGCTCAAGTAGCACTTTTAAATTCTCGGTTCAAAGCCAGACTAGAGGCCGAAAAAAACAGTAAAAAACGTAATACGACGAACCCCCAATTAGAAAATTGGAGGAAAAACAGAAGCTCGCCAAATTTGCTATCAAGCACTAAGGCTGTTCGCAATGCTAGATTGCGACAAAAGCAAAAAACCCAGCTAGAAAAGAAGCAAACCTCAAGAGACATTGATGCATTCGCTAAGCAAAGACTGAATCAATTGGCAAAATGGCGAAAAAATCGTTATTTTTTCCAGAGATGAATACTTAGTTGAAGTATTAAACTATAATGCTTTTTGAAAAATTCTATAGCGCCCCATTCCAGGATCACGAAAAGACAATTAATAATTTAATTAACGTGAATAATAGGGTTGTTTTAGATATTGGTTGCGGCGCTGGCAGAATAGCGCGGATATTAGCCAAAAATGGCGGTCGTGTTATTGGAATTGACCCATCAGTTACTCAATTGGATCGGGCAAAAGCACTATCTACTTCAAATACTGTAAACTATGTAAGAGGTTTGGGAGAGAGTCTACCTGTTAGAAATAGTAGTATTGATTTTTGTATATTTTTTAATAGCCTACACCATGTACCTTCAGATTATCTTGAGAGGGCTATTCATGAAGCAGGCCTAAGCTTAAAGAAAAATGGTATCTTATACGTTGCAGAACCCATAGCTTATGGCCCTCTATTTGAACTTAGTAAGAGTTTTAATGACGAGACTATTGTTCGCGAGAAAGCATACTCGGCTCTGGTAAATATAAAAGAATCAGAAATGATAATGGACTCGGAACATTATTATCAATCACATATTTATTATTCTAGTTTTGAGGAATATAAGAAGAACTCTATATCTATTGATACCAATAGATCGACGTTTTTTTCAGAACATGATAAAGAGTTACGTAAAAGTTTTGAAACATTAGGAAAAAAAATTAGCGATGCCTGGTGTTTTACTCAATGCACAAGAGTGAATCTATTCCATGCCGTCAACTAACGGGATATTGATGTTAGTCGATACTATATTTACCAAGGCTTCCACCTTCAGAAGCTAACCTTTCTAGCAAAATAGATGGTCTTAACCAGTCACCATAATCTGTATTATAATTGCAAACACTCTTATAGATTTTGTCCAAACCCACCTGGTCAGCATAAAACATTGGCCCGCCCCTATACCTTGGGAAGCCATATCCATAATTCCATATAACGTCAATATCACTGCCCCGCATTGCCAATCCTTCCTCAAGTACGTGCGCGCCTGTATTGATAAGGGCCGCTAAATAACGATCAAGAATTTCTTGATCTGAAAATTTTCGTCTTTTGAATCCTAATTTCTTAGACGTTTCCACTATAAGGGTTTCAACTTCGGGCTCGGGCCTACCCTTCCTTTCGCCTTTATCATATGTATACCAACCCCCATTTGTTTTTTGCCCAAATCTACCCGTTTGATAAAGATTCTCAAGAATTATGGATTGTCTTCGATCCCCATAAAGCTTTTTCTGCTCCTGACGAATTGAATAACGAACATCGACTCCAGCTAAGTCATTCATCGCAAATGGTCCCATAGGAAAACCAAAGTTGTAAATGACTTCATCTATCTGCCAAGGAAGAGCACCTTCCTCAACCATAAACTCGGCTACCCGTGCAGCCACATGCATCATTCGATTTCCCACAAAACCATCACCGACCCCAACTAGCACTCCAGTCTTTTTTAAAGTTTTGGAAAGGCGCATAATTGTTGCCACCGTCTCAATAGAAGTATCTTTTGCTCTAACATTCTCCATTAATTTCATTACATTGGCAGGACTAAAAAAATGTGTGCCACACACTTTATCAGGCCTATTAGTCACCGTAGCAATTTCATTGATATCCAGAGACGACGTGTTACTTGCAAGTATGGCCTCTGATTTACAAACCTTTTCAAGCTCTAAAAATATCCCTTTTTTGAGTTCCATATCTTCAAAAACTGCTTCTATAACGATATCGACTTGAGAGAGGTCTTGGTAATCAGTAGTACCAGTGATTAGTTCCATTCTCTTTTCAACTGTTTCCTGAGTGAAGCGGCCAGAGGCTACTGACCGATTATAATTTTTTCTGATTATCTCTATTCCTGTTTCAACAGCATCCTTAGTTATATCTAATATTTTTACTGGTATACTGGCATTGGCAAAATTCATTGCAATACCCCCACCCATAGTACCTGCACCAACTACAGCAGCACTATTTATATCAAGGGTTTCAGTATTTCTTGATAAACCAGGAACTTTATTTATTTCGCGCTCAGCAAAAAACATATGCCGCATAGCCTTTGATTTTTCTCCATCGCGCAAATTAACAAAAATTTTCCGCTCTAACTCTAAACCTTTTTCAAACGAATTATTAAAAGCGGCCTCCACGCAACTAACACATTCATAGGGTGCATCCAACCCTCTTGACTTAGGTTTTATTTTGTCCCGCCATTTGTCAAAAATTGTACTATCAGTGATCTCCAATTTAATTTTTCCAGTTGGCCGCGTACCACCTGACATTACTTTTTTTGCGAAAGCTATTGAATCTGAGATAAAATCTTCCGTCAAGATTTCATCCACCAAACCTACCCCTAATGCTTCCTTGGCAGCGATAGGTTCACCTCCCACAATCATTTTAAGAGCCATCTCGGCGCCAACTAATCGGGGTAAACGCTGCGTTCCTCCCGCTCCAGGAATAATTCCCAATTTAACCTCAGGCTGACCTAATAAGGCTTTTTCATGCGCCACCCTAAAATGACAACCCATTGCCAGCTCTAGGCCTCCCCCCAGTGCCAAACCGTTTAGAGCGGCTATGATGGGTTTGGGACTTTCTTCAATACTATTTATAAGATTATGTAATTCTGGTACGTCTTTCGGGCGAGCCATATTAAATTCTCGGATATCTGCACCGGCTACAAACATTTTTCCTGCGCCTGAAATTATAAGAGCAGATAACTCTGTATCCTCGACAAAATTAGCGACTGTATTCGCTATCCCTTTTACCACAGCAAAGCTGAGAGCATTTGCGGGGGGATTATCAATCGTGATAAGACCAATTCTGTCTTCCTTGTCAAATTTGATTACTTCAGTCATTTTAAAAATATTCTTTCTTTAATGTTTAGGCAGGCGACCTCTATCGTGTGTCTCTGTAAAATCTATTTGCGGTCCAACTGGTACAAAACCCGTTACATCAATCCTTTGCATGTTTGCGTAATAACCCTGTTTAATAAAGTTTATGTCTGTGATATCAGCTATCCCCTCATGCTGATAAAGCTCTAGTGTATAATTCCATAAATTTTTGTAGTCATAGATATGTTTTTTGTTACATTTGAATAAGCCATAGTAAACAATATCAAATCTAATTAATGTCGAAAACAATCTCCAATCTGCCTCAGTAATAACCCCGCCAACCAAGTATCTGTTTTTACCTAACCTAGCCTCAAGCTCATCTAATGTATTAAATAATTTAGAAAAAGCCTCCTCATAGGCATCCTGTGTAGAAGCAAAACCACACCGATATACCCCATTATTAACATTGTCATAAACTAGTTTATTTATCTCGTTAATATCATCCCTCAATTTATCTGGATAGAAATCTATGGCGTTAGCTCCCACCTCCACAAACTCACTATTGAACATCCTTATGATTTCGGAAGATTCATTAGTTACAATGGTATTATTTTTTTTGTCCCATAGAGTCGGAACAGTAACCCGACCTGTGTAATTTTGGTCAGCTTTAGTATATACTTCGTGCAGATAGGTCGCCCCATTGATCTCATCAACAATAGCACCTGGATCGTTTGTAAATGTCCAACCCTGTTCTTTTCGGGTCGGTGATGCGATAGATAATGATATAATATCTTCCAGACCCTTCAATCGCCGTATAATAAATGTTCTGTAAGCCCAAGGACAGTTGTGCGATATGTACAAATGATACCTACCCGCTTCTGCCTTATACCCGCCCTCGCCAGTGGGGCCCGGGGAGCCATCCAAAGTGATCCAATTACGAAAAATACTATCAGGCCTAACAAATTTGCCATCAGAGCCAGGGGCTTTATCCTTTTCACTCCAAATACCGTCAATTAACATTCCCATATTAGCTTCCCAAAATTTATTATATTAAATTTATACAATATAACTGATCTCCCAAAATGCTATTCTGCAAATAACACTATAAGTGGACTAACATCTAATAGTCCTGACCAACAACCAAACCCAAATAAGTTAAATTGAAAAATATACTATTTTTGCCAAAAATCGATATAGTTTCTCTAATTTATTTAGTTTTTCTTTTGGAACGTATAAATTCCACACCCATGATTAAGATCTGCCTTAATTGAATTTATGTTCGTATCCAGATTAAGGTCACCCTCGTCGTCAACAAAGTCAAACCTAGTTAACTTCAAATTTTTTTCTATTGACGGAATACGCAATATTGTATGGGGATGAAAGATTCTATGAGCGTTAAAATGAACTTCATCTCTGCTGCCGATGGGCATACTTAAATATAGGAAACCATCCCTCTTAAGCATAGATACCAGGCTATCTATACCTTTTTCATGCCCGACAACGTCGATCTCATCGCCATAACGACCCAGACCAAAATGTTCTATAGCATGGAGACAGGAAATTGAATCTGATATACTTTTTTCTGAAACTTTGGTTACATCTAACTGAGTGAATATAATATTTTCATGGCAACTTTCTTTTAATTTTCTAATATCAAACACTTCTATTTTTCTGTAACTTGCTACATGTGCTACAAATCCATCGAGTCTAGACCCAACGTCTATATGTCTAGTGGGGTTTCTCTGATGTATAAAAGATGCCACCAAAAGGTCCTGATGAAAGTAATGGCCGCTAGTCTCTCCAGCTTCATCTGAGTATTCCTCCAAAATTGGATGCAGACGAGTTATATCACCACCCTGTTTGATCCACTCATTTTTTTCTTGAAGAAACCTCTTGCGACCCTCTAGTAGTTGGGTCATCTGCTCAATATTTAAGGCCAGATCGTCTTTAATACCCAAGATCCAAAGTCCGAAAATTTAGATTAATTTAATACTATAGCTTAGATAATTCTAAAAATATAACCTAAAAAAGTAATTTTGGTAAGATTGTGGCAATTTCTGGAAATAATATAATCAAAACCATACCAATAAGCATCAGTATCCAGTAAGGCGTAGAACTCTTAAAAATAGTCATAACATTTACCGTGGGGTCTAGACCATGGATCGCTGATTTTACTGTATAAACTAGCAATCCAAAAGGTGGAGTTAATAACCCCGCCTCTATAGCTATAATACCTATTATGGCAAATGCCAGAGGATCATACCCAAGTTTTACAGCAATCGGGGCAAAAATTGCGGCTGTTAGCAACATTATGGAAATTGAGTCAATAATCATTCCAAGGGCGAACCAAATTAATACCATTACCCCTATTATCATCCAGTGAGGTATACCTGATTCCAAAAAGAGGCTCTCTATTGCATTTGCTAAACCCGTCATAGCCAGCGTATTGGAATATAATGCCGCCGTAACGAGAAGAAGAAGTATAGGGCCCGACGTACGGCCCACTGATAAGATTGAGTCAATAATTTCTCTATACCGCATACCCTTTATGATTGCTAAAACCAAGCCAAGCAATGCGCCAACACCTGCTCCTTCAGTAGGACTAAAAAGCCCAAACCAAATTCCACCAAGGACAGCTACAACAACAATCACAATACCAATTAAACTAGTAAAAAACTGGCTAGGTGGAACCTCGTCAATTTCCTCTTCCTTTACTTCTGAACCACCTCCTACCATTTCTGGCTTAAACAATGCTACTGCTAGCACATAAAGAATAAAGAGAGCCATTAACATTAGGCCTGGTAACACACCAGCTAAAAATATCTTACCAATTGATGTCTCCGTGAGAATCCCCCAAACAATCATCAACACACTTGGCGGTATAAGCATACCTAAGCAACTGGAACCAGCAACGGTGCCCAGGGCAAAGCCCTTGTGATAGCTATGTCTTTTCATTTCTGGATAAGCTATCCTAGAAAAAGCCGCCGCAGAAGCAATACTTACACCGGTGACAAAGGAGAACAAAGCATTGCCTACCACAGTGGCTATTGCGAGCCGCCCAGGAAGTCTACGCAACATAGAGTTTATTCCCCTATAGACATCTGTTATGGCACCAGACTTCCCGATAAATTCTCCCATTAACATGAATAACGGTATTACCGCAAATACATAGTCTCTTATACCTTCATACGCCTTTGCCGCTAACATTACTTGAACCGTGCGAAATGCATTAGCGTCATGTCCTAAAATCCAGAAAATGCCAAGAGCACTTGTCATGCCTAGCGCGACAGCAATATGCACCCCAATGGCAACTAGAAATACCAGGCACACCACCAGAACTACTGCAATATTTAATTCAAACACTCTGCTATTCCCCGAAAAAATATATCATTATTTTAGTTTTCAGAGGCTTCTGAATCCATTTCAGAATCAAGGTATTCTGGCTTAAATACGTCGATATACGCCAAAACTAAATAATTTAGTAGCGCTATAGCACTACCGCCAATCACAGCCCATCTAGCGGGCCAAGCAGGAACTCGCAAGGCCCCTTCACCTTCAAATTCATTTTCGACCCATGACAGTACACTCTCCTCCCAACCACCAGTTATTATCATCAGAAAAAAAGCCGCTCCCAATATGTATCCAAAACCCAGCAATAATTTTTGCAGTTGAGGGGAAAACCTCTTAACCAAAAAGTCTGCTCTAAGCATGGATCTACTTCTAATAGCATAACCAGCTTGCAAAAATACAATGATCACTATCGAAGCTGTTACTATTTCTGCTACTCCGTCAAATAACTCTCTGTCTATTATGTTTAACATGATTAAGAAAGTTAGGCCGAAAGCCCACGCAGCCGCTACAACCATTAAAAATTTTGAGAGGCGATCACTAAAAGTAATTAGATTGTTCATTGGTTACTCGGTTTCCGTTTTCCCAGCAATTAGGTAACATTTGACTTAAAAGGCCACAAACATTTTTATTTAAAAAAAACCGGCTATTTGCGATCTCACAAATAGCCGATTAATAATAACAAACTTGAATTCAAGTTCTACTTAACCACATACCTTACTGGCCACTTATAACCTTGCTTCTCAGCAGCAACCAAAGTAGCGTTTAGTATTTTTACAGCTGGAAGACCTTCCTTTTCCAATAAATTGGCATGTTTTTGCGGCCAAGCTGCTAGCTTCTGCGCCCAGTCTTGACGAACACTGTCGGGTAGCTTTGTCACCGTGATATTTTTTCTTAGCCAGTTCATATTCCAGTCATAAGCTGTTTTATTATGTGAACCCGTCAACAACTCAAAACGAGCTGCGACCTCCTTGAAAATTGGTTTTACTTCTGGAGGCAAGGAGTTCCAATATCGGTTATTAACATTCAAGGCGTGCCAAGTAATTGAACCGAAACCGATTTCTGTATAATACTTTCCGACCTCATGAAGCTTAAATACTGGCCCCCAGGCACTAGGAAACATTATACCTCCCTCGGCAACACCATTCTGTATCTTCTTGTACCAACCTGGCAAACCGTCCGTAACAGCAATTATTCCAACGTTTGCCTGTTTCATCCAGTTCAAGTTCAAACCAGCTCCAAGAATTTTGTGTCCCTTTAAATCAGTCACTTTCTTCCAAGGAAAATTAGTACCTAGGTTATAACCACCGTCACCAATTCTTGCTAACATGGTCTGATTAAATTTTTGAAACCTTTTTTCCAGACTTGGAAACTGTTTATAAATACTTGAGGCTATTGCAACACTTTTTACTGGATCCATTGTTCCAAACGGTAACATTATCTGAAACGCATGCATCTTTAACTTCGAGGCTTCAAAACAAAAGCAAAAACCACCGACGTCAACTATTCCGTTCTGAATTCCTTCAAAAGTATCAAAAACTTTTACTATAGAACCACTATAGCCCTCAATAAACTTAACTTTATGGCTAGTTTTTGACTCGATTGCCTTTTTTAATTCAGGTTGAAAGAAACTTTTCATCAACCCAGCGTAGACAACTGTTGGTGGGTGACCTGAAGCAATCCTGATAGTAATAGTTTTGGCTTCTAATTTTCCGGCCATCAAAAACAACGTCGCCGAAGCAAACAAGAATGCCAAAGCACTAAGAAGAACTTTTTTGTTAAAACTCATTCTATTCCTCCCAAGACAAAAATTATAAATGATTAATAACAGTCACAAAAAGCCTATCGACGCGACCGTCTAGTCCAAAACTCTATCACAATTCTTCCACTGACTGAAAGCTATATCTTTTTTAGTTTTACAGTTAATTATGAGAGATTACACTGAAGAATGGAGGAAATATGAAAGACACGGACGAGCTTAAAGGGATTTCTGAGGAGAGCTTTAAGCAAGGGATGCGCCAATTTGCAGCAGCTGTAAATGTGATTACGGTTAAATATGGTGATATACAAGATGGCCTCACAGCTACAGCTGTTTGCTCGGTATCTGCCCTCCCCCCACAACTACTAATATGTGTACATCAAGAAGCTTCAGCGCACGAACAGCTCCTTAAATCAGGCAAATTTGGTTTAAATGTTCTGTCTAGCAAACAAGAAAGTATAGCAAAAAGATTTGCCGGCATTGATAACAGCAAAAGGGAGGAACGTTACGATATAGGACATTGGACACAATTAACTACCGGTTCACCAATTTTAGTTGATGCATTGGTGGGGTTTGATTGCGAAATCATTAACTCTGTTACAGCAGGAACACACTCCATAATTATAGGACATATTGTCGATGTACGTTACGGAGATGGGACCCCTTTAGTTTATAAAGACGGGAAATTCATCAAACTTAAGTAACAAATGAAATATAGAATGAACTAATTATTCTTTGGGTAAGGCATTATTACCAAGATAGTTGCTATTTTATTCGTACGATTAATGATTGACCGGGCTTCATTTGGAGCAAGAAAGCATGAGTCTAGTGGCCTGATTACTTCCTCACCTTCATCTGTTACCACCGTTAACTCACCCTCCACTCCCACATAAACCTTTTCAAGTGGCGTAGCCGTATGTGTAGTCCCTCCCCCAGGTAAAAAGTATGACAATCCTACCCAAAAATTCTCGCTGTCACTGGCCTCAAACCCCTGGAGTCTAAAACCCTTCATATCAAAATGACCAGGAGCTTCGTATTCTGAAACATCCTTCAATCTATTAATTTTCATTTGTGACCCCCCAACTTATTGATATACCTTTTAACTTCTAACTCCTCATCCAAGCGGCACCCCACAAGTTTAAAGTTCGCTCTTCATGTGCCCATTCCCTCGGTGGATCTTCGTATTTCCAGTGTTCTATCTCCGCAGAAATTTCAACATTGTTGCCATCGGGATCTGAAACAAATATAAATAAGTTATTCCCAGCCCCATGTCTGCCTGCACCCCAAGTAATTCTAATACCTAATGATGCGAAGTGGTCTGCCCAATCTCGTATGTCATTCCAACAAGAACTCTCTGAACAGAAGTGATCCAACCTTGTTTCATCCGCTCTAAAAACGCCAAGACTATGGTGCTCTGGATCAGATCTCATAAAATTTGCAGTTACTTCCCCTGCCTCGTCCTTAACTATGTCAGAAATTTTAAACCCTAGTATGTTGGTATGAAATTCTACCATTCTTGGAAGATCCTGGGATCTAAAAACCACATGCTGGAGCCTAGCTGGTGTTGCAGACAAGCCGCTATCATTTAGGGAAGAAACACCAAAATGAAATATATTGTCGTCGGGATCTCTAATGCTAAAGGCCTCATTCCCCATAAGCAAAGGCTCAACAATCTCGACTTTACAATTCGCACTATCAAGCTGCTCTCTGTATGACTCCATGTGTTTTTTATCCTCAAAGTGGAAGGCAACGTGATCAACTTTTCCTCTGTTTCCCTCTGATATAATGATATTTCTTTGCTGGCCTTTTAGCCAAGTTGTTCCATCGTCCAAAGTCACATCTTCCATCACTAAGGCCTTTTTATACCAGTCGACCATCCGCTCAGGATCTTCTGAACATATACTGAGATGATGAAGTCTAGCTGGCCAAATCTTTGGGTTTTTTAACATCTTGAGTACATCCATCTAAAAATTAAATAGCTGCTGGATTGTATTTATAAACGAGTCCATCGGGATAGGCTCGTAACCCGTCCTTGCTGGCAACACCAAAGTGAGAAAGGGAAATAACACTAAAATTACAAGCCTAATTATATCTGTCACCCAGAAAGGGGTCACACCTCTAAATATTGTTCCCGTTTTAACTTCGGGTAAAACTGTATTTAAAACAAAAATATTCATACCAACTGGCGGAGTAACCAGACTAATCTCTGTAACAACAACTACGATAATACCGAACCAAACTGGATCTAGGTTTAGCCCATTGACAACCGGAGCAAAAAATAAGGGGATAGTAAGCAACAGCATAGCCATACTATCTAGCACAGCTCCCAAACCTATATACACTAACATAATTGCAAATACGACGGTAATAGGATGTGCATTAAAGCTTTTTACCCACTCCAATAATGCTTCGGGCATTCCAGTTTCATTAATACAGTTTGAAAATATAAGTGCACCCATCAAAATAAAAAACAACATAGCTGTTGTCTGAACGGAGTCAGCCAAAAGGCCAAAAAAGCTCCTCCAAGTTAATGTACCACGTAATAGAGCAAAAAAGAACGCACCACAGGCACCAATTGCACCCGCCTCACTTGGTGTAAAAATACCAACATAAATTCCACCTATTACAACTATAAACAACACCAAGACGCCCCAAACCTGTGACAGTGCTCTAAATCGCTCGCCCCATGAGGCTCTTTCACCCCTAGGCCCAATCACTGGTTTGAAGTGAGTAACTATAGATATTGCAATGACGTATCCCACTATACTCAGTAAGCCAGGAATAATTCCGGCTATAAACAGGGCACCAATGTCCGTAGACGTCATAATCCCGTAAATCACGAGGATCACACTTGGTGGTATAAGTATGCCTAGGGTCCCGCCAGCGGCTATCGCTCCAGTTGCTAAGCTGTCTTCGTATTTAAATTTCCTCATTGGAGGCATGGCTACCTTCGCCATTGTAGCAGCAGTGGCAACAGAAGACCCACAAACCGCACTGAACCCACCACAAGAAAGTATTGTTGCCATGGCCAGACCTCCTCTTAAATGACCAATCCAAGCATACGCTGCCGCATAAAGCTCGTCGGCTAAACCAGCACGGGTGATAAAATTACCCATGAGTACGAAAAGTGGGACTACAGCAAACTCAGCCCGCATGGGGGTCCTAAATACAATACCCTCAATTTGCGCAAATGCGCCAGGCCAGCTGGTATAATAAGCAATACCCAAAATACCTACGCCTGCCATGGCAAAACCTACAGGTAATCTGATAAATAGAAGTACTATAAGAATCGAAAAGATAATTAGAGCATCTACCATAATTAATTACCTTATACGCGACTAGACTTTAATTCTTCTAGGCGCTCATCCGACAAAAACACCATCGCAAATTGAATTGGAATACTAATAAAAGTCATCACTGACATAAAATAGCATACTGGTGCCAATGGAATTCGAGCAAACAGCGTTACATCATTATAACCCGCCAAACCGTCTGCCTTAACCCACAGTAACCAAGCAAATGTTGACAAAACAGTCACACAAATCAAATTAACTGAGATTTTCTGTACTAAACGAAGTCTTCGACCAACAAAAGTGTCCAGAATAGTTACAGCAACATGACCATCTTTCGCAGTAATAATAGGAACCCCAGCAAAGACCAGAATCCCCATCAACACTTCTATAACCTCAAAAAGGCCAGTAATGGAAATGTTATTATATCGTAAAACAACATCAACTACCGTAAGCCACATAATTACAAACAAAACAATTGATGCAAATGCAACTAAGGCCCGGCCAGAATAATCTCTGAACCGGGCCAATTGATTTGATATAGACATAAAGTTATAACTGAAGAATATTAATTACTGGCCTTAACCTTCGCAATTTCAGCCTTCATCATGGCCAAAGCTGCCTCTCCGTCTACGCCTTTTTCTTTTGCTTTTGCCATCCACTTAGCTTGTAGTGGCTTCCACAACTCTTTTGCCTTGGCAACAAAGGCTGGCGGCATATCTACCATTTGGATACCCATTTTCTTCATATGCTTGATGCCATTCTTATCAGCTAATTCCCAAGCTGCACCAATATACTGGGCTCCAACTTCACCAGAAACACTCTCTATCAATTTTTGATCTTCTTTGGATATTCCATCCCAAACCTTCTGATTCATATACATTTGAAACACAGTTGCATAAAGACCTCCCGGAGGAACGGTAGTGTACTTAACAAGTTTACCTAATTTAAAGTTTTTAATTCCTTCAAAAGTCAAAAACACACCGTCGGCAACGCCCTTGGAAAGCATATTATGAACCTTAAGGATTGAAGCAAATATGGGAGTCGCCCCCATACCCTTTGCCATACCGGATACATTATCTCCAGAAACTCGAAGCTTCAGGCCTTTAAGGTCTGACATCTTAGTTACTGGTCGTACCGTATTATGAATGAGGCCACCTCCATGTACACCAACATTTAACAACTTCATTCCGCTCGCCTCGTTGACTTTTTTGAAATGCTTCTCGTAGACCCTCCAATAAGCTACAGTTCTAGCCTTAGCACTATTTGCCAAAAATGGAAATTCGGCTACTTTGTGTAACTCCAGTCTACCAGGGGTATAAGCTGGTATTATATGAGCAACATCAATGGCACCTTTTTTTATGAAATCATGATAAGCAGGAGGTGCTCCCAAGCCTTTGGCTAATTTCTTAACGTTAACCCTTCCGGAAGTAACCTGCCCGATTGACTTAATCCACTTATCAACTCCAAACTTTATCCATTCGTGATGAGGTGGATCCCAAGTAGCATAACGCAAATTTTGTGCAGCGTTTGCTGTACCTGAGTTAATGAGTGCTATAGCTCCTACAACTGAAAGCCCTAACAACTTAGTGCCGAAATGTGAAACCATCAAAAGTACTCCCTAGCTATGATAATACAAATTGTGTTTTATAAAACAGTCGCTATTGTTACAGTTAGTGAACCAATGTCAATTGTTTAGGCGTAATTAAAGTAGGTTGAGTTGTTTTCTGGTAGCTAAATGTTAGAAGAACCTAAATTAAATCTGGTATAAAATAATTATGAGCAAACTGGCTTTTACTCTAATCCTTTTCGGATTGAATATTTTATTTCGCTATTGTAGTTGGCGATACCCTGCGTTTAGGGCTCGTTTAAAAGAGAAAAATTTTACTGCTGTTATACGGTGTAAAGATAAGACAGTAGCTAGATGGTATAAATTTGGAGGCTCAGGATTCAGTTCGGGTGCAGGAGCACCCAGCAACCCAGACGTGGTTATGACCTTCAAAACCCCCGCAATAGCAGTAAAACTTCTGTTACCACCAATTGACCAGCTTGAACAAATAAATGCATTGAAAGATTTTGTAATTACCTTAGAAGGTCCTGAGGATGAGTCTAATTGGTTTACTCAAACAATCGTGAAAACACAAACAATTGGATGGAAGTACGGAATAGATCTGGGAAATGGTGTTATGAGGTATACTCAGATGACCAATGGCGGACCAGTATTTGCGTATGTTAAAGAAGGAAAAATAATTCGAATAACACCTATAGAGTTTGATGATAATGACCCTCAGCCCTGGACAATAAGTGCCAGAGGTCAAAATTTTACACCCCCAAGGAAAACAACTCTAGCACCCCACGGTATGAACTGGAAAAGTATGGTCTACTCTCCCGACAGAATACTGTATCCAATGAAGCGCGTAGATTTTGATCCTAATGGGGATAGAAACCCACAAAACCGTGGCATCTCGGGATATGAACGAATTAGCTGGGACGAAGCCCTAGACTTGGTGGCAAACGAGATAAAAAGGGCAAAAACTGTTCATGGGCCAGGAGCTATAGCAAATTCCCATGGCTCCCATCATACGTGGGGAAATATTGGCTATTATCTGAGTGCAAATTTTCGTTTTGTTAATGCCGTAGGGATGACCAGAGTGCACCATAATCCCGATAGCTGGGAAGGGTGGTACTGGGGGGCTATTCACCACTGGGGCCAATCTTTAAGAGTGGGACAATGCGAAACCTATGGAGGGGTTCAAGATTGTCTAGAAAATGCAGAAATGATCGTATTTTGGTCGGCTAATCCTGACGCCACAAGCGGGGCCTACGGAGCTATGGAGGGCGCAGTTAGAAGACAATGGCTTAAAAAAACAGACATTAAGATTGTTCACATAGATCCATATTTTAACGATACTGCTCAGTCTATTGGTGGAAAGTGGATTGCTCCACGACCGACCACCTCGCCAGCTTTAGCTCTATCAATAGCCTATATTTGGATAACAGAGAACCTTTATGACAAAGAGTATGTGGAAAAGCGTACAAAGGGTTTTGATAAATGGAAGGCTTACCTTATTGGTGATGATGATGGCATTGCAAAAACCGCCGAGTGGGGGGAACATGAAACTGGCATACCCGCAAAGGATATCCGAGCCCTAGCCAGAGAGTGGGGGTCAAAGAGAACCTACCTTGGCGCGGGTGGATGGGGAAATGGACACGGAGGTGCGTGCCGCAATTCAACAGGCATTCAATGGGCAAGGACTATGGTCTGCTTAATTGCAATGCAAGGCCTTGGTAAGCCAGGTGTTGGAATGGGCAATCTTCAGTGGGGTACTCCCGTGGACACAAATTTTTATTTCCCAGGTTATGCTGAGGGCGGTATGTCTGGCGATTTGCACCACACAGCTATGGCAGTAGAATTATACCAAAGGATGCCGCAACTCCCCAGTATGAATACGGTAGATCAGAGCATACCAAGATTGCAGTTGCCAGAAGCCATAATTGAGGGCAAAGCAGAGGGATACATCTGGGATGGAAAATCGATGCAATCTCAGTTCACCAAGTTTTCATATCCTAAACCCGGCTTTTCCCCCGTTAAAATGCTTTACAAATATGGTGGGTCAATTTTTGGAACCATGAGTGACACTAACCGTCACGTAAAAATGTACCAATCTGATCAGCTTGAGTTTGTTGTAAACCAATCAATCTGGATGGAAGGGGAAGCAAAGTTTTCCGATGTAATTTTGCCTGCATGTACGAATTTTGAGCGGCCAGATATCAGCGAATGGGCTGCTTTAGGTGGATATGCTCACCACGGTCAAACACAACTAAACCATAGAGTTGTAGTTTTTCAACATAAGTTAATTGAACCTCTTGGTGAATCAAAGTCTGATTTCACCATTTTCCTAGAATTAAGTAAACGCCTAGGACTTGGTGCTTATTTTTCTGAAGGAATTAGCGAATTAGATTGGGCTAAACGAGAATACGACGCTTCGGACCTTTCATCAATTATTTCTTGGAAAGATTTTATTCGAAAAGGCTATGTAGTAATACCAAATCCACCTGAACAGTTAAGAGATCCTGTCTCTTGGAGGTGGTTTTATGAAGGAAGAAAGAAGGATGTACCTGAGCCTATGCCATTGCCATCAGATTATTCGGAAGAGTATCTAAAAGGGTTACAAACACAGTCAGGTAAAATTGAATTTGAATGCGAGAGTCTAATTAAGTTTGACCCAGATGATGAAGATCGCCCCCCAATTGTAAAATACAAAGCTTCGTGGGAAGGCCCTAAGTCCGAAAGGGCAAAAGCTTTTCCCTTGCAAATGATCACTCCCCACCCTCGCTTTAGTTTTCACACCCAGGGAGATGGAAAGGATACTTTCCTTAATGACATTGAAGAACATCGTGTACTTGTCAACGGATACTACTACTGGGTCATTAGAATAAACCCTAAGGATGCTCAAAACAGAAATATCAAAATGCATGATTTGGTGAAAGTACACAATGACAGGGGAGCGGTCTTGTGCGCTGCTAAGGTTACTTCAAGAATAATTCCAGGTACAATTCATGGTTATGAGTCCTGTGCAGTATATGATCCA
>PTLG01000120.1 GCA_002937995.1 Alphaproteobacteria bacterium MarineAlpha3_Bin7
CTGCAGCGGACTCTCCACCTGCATCACCGGCACCAGCAACTGCTACGGCTGCAACTGGTGCTGCCGCAGAAACACCCCATTTTTCTTCTAAAAGTGTACTCAACTCTGCTGCTTCCATAACTGTCAAACCAGACAATTCATCAGCAATTTTTTGAACATCAGCCATTATTAAACCTCCAAAATTAAAGACATATTAAACAAACTATTCACTTTGAGCACCCCTGGCTCCCACAACCCGAGCCAATTTAGACCCAGGTGCATTCAAGACACCAACTATTCTTGTAGCTGGGGTAGAAATCATTCCAACCAATTTTGCACGTAATTCATCAAGCGATGGAAGCTTAGCTAAGTTGTTAAGACCAGATACATCCAGCGCCTCACCTTGAAACGAACCGCCTAGGATAATCAACTTATCATTATCCTTTGCAAATTTAACGGCTACTTTTGCCGCAGCAACCGGGTCATGGGAATATGCAATTGCTGTTGGGCCACTAAAAAGATCATTAAGACCTTCAAAACCAGTTCCAGCAAGAGCTAATTTTGTAAGACGATTTTTGGTCACCTTGAAACTAGCACCAGCTACCCTCAATTGAGAACGAAGTTCAGTGATCTCCGCTACTGTCAAACCCGAATAATGCGTTACAACCACCAAGGTAGTTTCTTCAAACACCTGCTTTAAAGAACTAACCCAAGCGGCTTTTTGGGACTTATCCAACAAATCCTCCTTATAGGACTCCGCACAACCAAAAAAAAGATTATTTTTCCTTTGGTCAAATTAAATAGTCATCAAAGAAGATAAAGAGACATTAGAAACCGAAATACAACTAAGGCCCTTATCTACATAGGACTTTATACCACTTTTGGCTACCTATGGTCTTTGACAAGACTTCAAAAAAAACACCCAACATTATAACCTATATTAATTAGACTATATTTAAAATAACTCAAGCTAAACTATCTAGACTACCCAAATCTAATTTTACCCCAGGCCCCATCGTTGAGCTAAGAGATGCACTTTCAATAAACGACCCCTTTACCCCAGAAGGCCTGGATCCAACTATAGCCGAAACAAAACTATTAATATTCTCCAATAAAGCCTCTTCAGAAAAGGAGGTCTTGCCAATTCCAGCATGAACTATTCCCTCTTTTTCCGCCCTAAACTCAATTTCTCCACCTTTTGCAGCTTTTACGGCATCACTAACATTTGGCGTTACTGTTCCTAATTTTGGATTAGGCATGAGCCCTCTTGGACCCAACACTTTACCTAACTTTCCTACAATTCCCATGAGGTCTGGGGTTGAGATACAGCGATCAAAATCTATTTCCCCGGCCTCTACCTTCTCAGCAAGGTCTTCGGCCCCAACAAAGTCTGCACCCGCTTCCTTGGCTTCTTCCGCCTTACCTTCTTTAGCGAAAACAGCAACCTTTACTGCCTTGCCAGTCCCGTTAGGAAGTATAACCACTCCGCGTACATTTTGATCACTTTGTTGAGGATCAACGCCAAGGTTTATCGCTAACTCAACTGTCTCATCAAATTTGACCCCTTTATTATCCAAGATCAGTTTTAAAGCATCTGGTAATTTATATTCAACTTGACTATCAAATTTATCGTAGACCGCCCTAAGTCTTTTGCCGTTATTTCCCATTTAAGCACCCTCTACCATAATACCCATGGACCGGGCCGTGCCAGCAATAATTTTGCACGCCTGGTCCGTATCTACCGCATTTAAATCATCTTTTTTCAGCTCAACTATCTCCTTAATTTGGTCCAAAGAAATAGTCGCAACACTCTCCCTACCTGGCGTACTGCTGCCCTTTTTTAGCTTGGCAGCTTTTTTGATAAAATAACTAGCAGGTGGAGATTTTCTCTCAAACGAAAAACTTTTATCTACAAAAACAGTGATTTTAACAGGTATGGGCATCCCCTGTTCCATATCCTGCGTATCAGCATTAAAAGCCTTACAGAACTCCATTATGTTTAGCCCAGCCTGTCCTAAAGCTGGACCTACGGGAGGAGAGGGATTAGCCTGCCCAGCAGGAATTTGTAGTTTTATGTATCCATCAACTTTCTTAGCCATATTTCAAATTCCTAAAAACTAACAATTAAAATATCTAACATTATAATTTCGCCCCGACCCTCTCTTTGAAGTCAGTTATGATTTTTCAACCTGCGAGTACTCAAGCTCTACTGGAGTAGAACGACCAAAAATCGAAACAGCTACTTTCAAGCGGGCTTTCTCCTCATCCACATCTTCAACTAAACCATTAAACGAAGTAAACGGACCATCGCAAACCCTAACAGACTCCCCAACTTGAAACGTAACGGAAGGTTTGGGCTGCTCAACACCTTCTTGGACCTGGCGAATTATTCTCATTGCCTCTGATTCACTAATAGACTGGGGCTTATCTTTAGCTCCCAAGAAACCCGTGACCCTTGATTGACTCTTCACCAAATGCCAAGCCTCATCAGTCATTTCCATCTTGACCAAAACATAACCAGGAAAAAACTTTCGCTCAGAGTTTACTTTTGCTCCCTTTTTCATCTCTATTACTTCTTCCATTGGAACCAAAACTTCCTCAATTTGGTCAGCTAAATTGGGTTTTCTGGCGCAAGCCTTCTGGATTGATTCCGCCACAGATTTTTCGAAACCCGAATAAACATGAAGAACGTACCACTGAGCCGACATAAAGCTATCCACCTATACTAAAAATTGCCTTAACACCAAAAGACAGCACCTGATCAACTGCAAAAAAGAATAAGGCTGCTAAAATTACCATTACAAAAACCATACCTGTAGATACAATAGTCTCTCTTCTGGAGGGCCAAGTAACCTTAGACGTTTCTTGACGAACCTGCCTGATAAACTCCATCACACTGGGTTTTGCCATATACACTAGCTCCCGAAACACCCTCCAGCCTTGGCCACGTGAGTGGCAGGGGCAGAAGGATTTGAACCCTCGACCTGTGGTTTTGGAGACCACCGCTCTACCAACTGAGCTATACCCCTAAAACAGGCCAAAATCTAATAGACCAGCTAAAAAACTAACAACTATTCCTCAATACTAGAGACCACTCCAGAACCAACAGTCCGACCACCCTCTCTAATAGCAAACCTCAAACCCTGATCCATAGCAATAGGGGTTATAAGCTCTACTGTCATAGAAACATCATCGCCAGGCATTACCATCTCTGTATCTTTCGGTAGTTCAATCGTACCAGTTACATCGGTTGTTCGAAAATAAAATTGCGGCCGGTAGTTAGCAAAAAATGGAGTGTGCCTTCCACCCTCATCTTTATTAAGGATATAGACCTGACAGGTAAACTTACGATGTGGAGTAATAGACCCTGGTGCGGCCACAACCTGCCCCCGCTCAACTTCCTCTCGCTTTGTACCCCTGAGAAGACAGCCTATATTATCGCCCGCCTCCCCCTGATCCAAAATTTTCCTAAACATCTCAACTCCAGTACAAACAGTTGCCTGTGTATCTTTAATGCCAACAATCTCAATTTCATCATTGGTATTTAAAATACCGGACTCTACCCGACCTGTAACAACTGTACCTCGCCCAGAAATAGAAAAAACATCCTCAATAGGCATCAAAAATGGCTTATCCTTAGGACGCTCTGGTTGAGGAATATAGCTGTCAACTGCTGCCATTAATTCCGTTATAGCATCAGCACCGGTTGCTTGATCTGATCCATCTAGAGCGGCCAGAGCAGAACCCTTTACTATAGGAATATCATCTCCAGGAAAATCATATGAAGTTAGAAGCTCACGAACCTCCATTTCCACCAGTTCCAAAAGCTCTTCATCATCAACCTGGTCCACCTTGTTTAGAAAGACAACAATAGCTGGCACACCAACCTGCCTAGCTAACAATATGTGCTCCCTAGTTTGAGGCATGGGGCCGTCAGCAGCGCTAACCACTAAAATAGCCCCATCCATTTGAGCTGCACCAGTTATCATATTTTTTACATAATCCGCGTGGCCAGGACAGTCCACGTGCGCATAATGCCTACCCTCAGTCTCATATTCAACGTGAGCCGTAGATATTGTTATACCTCGCTCCCTCTCTTCTGGGGCCTTATCAATTTCCGCATAATCCGTAAATTCGGCTCCACCTGTAGCAGCCAGTGTTTTGGTTATTGCTGCAGTTAGAGTTGTTTTACCATGGTCAACGTGACCTATAGTACCGACATTACAGTGCGGCTTATTCCGTTCAAATTTTTCTTTTGCCATTTCCTTCTCCAGTAACAATACTCTTTAGTAAAAAAAACATTTAACAAATTTAACCAACCCATTTACGTGGAGCGGGTGATGGGAATCGAACCCACGTAACTAGCTTGGAAGGCTAGGGCTCTACCATTGAGCTACACCCGCCCAAACAACTTTTAAAACACTCCTCCAGTCCTTAATGGTGGAGGAGGTTGGATTCGAACCAACGTAGGCGTACGCCAACGGGTTTACAGCCCGTCCCCTTTAGCCACTCGGGCACTCCTCCAGTTGGCGTCTACGCACCCAAACCATCAATGGACAAATTAAGCCGCTTCTATCGAAAATTTTCCGACACTTGTCAACAAAAAAGGTTAAAATAGTTGTTAAAACAATTTCCCCGATCAAACAAGTTAAATAAAAAAACTTGAAGTATTTGTTCATTATAACTTATGCTTTGTGATATTACCAAGAATAAATCAATGAAAAAACAGAACCAAGCTGGCAATAACAATCGTGACGAATTCTGGATCTATGGATACCATCCGGTAATCGCGGCTCTAAAAAATCCAAACAGACCCAAATTAAGGCTCGTCTTAAGCAACACTATTCCTGAAGATGTCGAAGTTTTATTTAAACCTGAGCTTGTATCAAAAAGTCAAATCACACAACTTTTGCCTCACGGAACTCTGCACCAGGGCATAGCATTACTAACCAGACAACTGCCAGCTAACACCTTAGACTCACTATTATTAAATACTGAAAAACAATCAATCATAGTGGCAATCGATAGCATGGATGACCCGCATAACTTAGGAGCAATTTTAAGATCTTCAGTTGCCTTTGGCGCAGATGCCGTAATGATAACAGAACGAAATTCACCAGAACTAAATGGAACAGTAGCAAAAGCTGCCTCTGGTGCACTTGATATAATTCCAGTTATAAAAGTTAAGAATATCAGCAGGTCTCTTGAAAAACTAAAAAATGCTAACTACTGGTGCTTAGGTCTCGACAGCAGCGCTAATACTGAACTTTCCGATTTTGATGCAGGCAATAGGGTGGTTCTGATATTAGGCTCAGAGGGAAAAGGTATAAGGCGTTTGACAAAAGAGACTTGTGACCACATGGTAAGAATACCTATTAGCCAGCGCATGAGCAGCCTTAATGTCTCTGTGTCTGCTGCCATCGCCCTTCATAAAATAAGTGAAAGGTTATAATATTGGAAAATTTTACACCCATAGAGGCAATCATAGGCGGGCTATTAATTGGTTTATCAAGCTCGTTCCTTCTTTTACTTAATGGCAAGATAGCGGGAATGAGTGGCTTAGCATCCCAGCTTCACTCAAGCTACAAACCAGAAAATTTATGGAGAATACTATTTCTAGTAGGCCTAATCTTCGGTTGTTGGGTATTTAAATCTTCTGGTGCTGGCCTTCAAGAAATAGAAATAACAGGTTCCTTAACTCTTATTATCGCTGGCGGAGTTTTGACTGGATTAGGAACGAGAATGGCAAGAGGTTGCACAAGTGGTCATGGCGTAAGCGGCATTGGCCGACTATCCTTTAGATCATTCATTGCAGTACCTGTATTCCTGGGTTTTGCTATTCTTACTGTATTCACCATCAAATTTTTGAGTGGGTTATAGAAATGTTAAAAAACCTTGTTTCAATATTTTTAGGTTTTTTGTTTGGTTTAGGACTGGCCATATCCGAAATGATTAACCCACAAAAAATCCTCAACTTTTTGGATATCTTTGGGAACTGGGACCCAAGCTTACTTTTAGTATTGGCTTCAGCAACAACAACCACACTAATTTCTTTTAGGTACATTTTGAAAAGAGAAAAGCCATTATTATCAGACCAATTTGAAACACCAAAAAAAAATAAACTAGGTGTTTCTCTAATTTTGGGGGCAATCATTTTTGGTATAGGTTGGGGTTTAGTAGGTTTGTGCCCTGGACCTGCGATTGCATCTCTCTCATATTTTAGGTGGGAGTCTATCATCTTCCTATTAGCAATGGTTGCTGGCCTATACATGGATCGATTTTACTACAGTATATTTGCTCGACGCTAATTTCCAGGTAAACGACCACAATGAAAAAACCGACAACTTCAGCAAAACTTAAATTGAGATCGGACATAACAAAATATGGATTAGATCGCACACCCCATCGCGCATTTATGCGAGCAATGGGTATCGATGATGATGCGATGAAACAGCCTTTTGTTGGCATTGTCTCAACCTCAGGAGAAATGACCCCATGTAACATGAACATGAAACCACAGGAACAGTCGGCCAAGGAAGGCGTGACTAAAGCAGGGGGAACCCCGAGGTTGTTTAATACAATTACTGTATCGGATGGCATATCCATGAACCATCAGGGTATGAAATTTTCTCTAATTTCAAGGGAAGTAATCGCTGATAGCGTAGAGTTGGTCATACGCGGCCATGCCTACGATGCCATACTTGGATTTGGGGGATGCGATAAAAACTTACCTGGCATAATGATGGGTATGGTTCGATGCAATATTCCATCAGTTTTTCTATTTGGTGGCGCAGCCTTGCCAGGTCGCTGGCGAGATCGCGACGTAAGTGTACTTGATGCCTATGAAGGTGTTGGCGCCGTCCAAACAAAACAAATGACAGAAGATGAATTAGATGAACTGGAGCGTACATGTTTGCCCTCGACTGGAGCATGTGCCGGACAGTTTACCGCAAATACAATGGCTATGGTTGCTGAAACATTGGGACTATCCCCTCTCGGATCTTCAATGGTGCCTAATGTTTACGAGGAAAGGAAAGATATAGCCAAATCGGCCGGCAGAAGTATAGTCGAAAATGTTCTCTTGGGTGGGCCACTTCCAAGAGACCTGGTTACACGAAAGAGCCTTGAAAATGCTGCAGCCGTTGTTGCTGCAACAGGTGGGTCTACAAACGCTTGTCTTCATTTACCCGCTATTGCACATGAAGCGGGCCTGACATTTACCCTTGAGGATGTGGCAGAGGTTTTTCAACGAACACCTTTAATAGCTAATCTCAGACCAGGTGGTCTATATCATTCTCTAGATATGTATAAAATTGGTGGTGTTCCCTCTTTATTAAACGAATTGGTACAGGGAGGACACCTGCATGACGACTGTCTTACCCAAACGGGCACAACGTTAGCCGATGCTATTCGCGAGGCCCCTAAACCAGACGGGCAAGTGCTAATGACACTGGACAATGCTATTTCTGATAGCGGGGGATTAGTGGTATTAAAGGGTAATCTTTGCCCAGGAGGTGCAATTCTAAAAGTTGCAGGATTAAAAAATTTATCCCACGAGGGGCCCGCCCTTGTCTTCGAGAACGAGGAAGACTGCATGGAGGTAATCCGCAAAAAATTATATTCCCCTGGATGTGTGATTGTAATCCGAAATGAAGGGCCTAAGGGTGGTCCGGGCATGAGAGAAATGCTGGGCGCAACGGCATTAATTTATGGCCAGGGCATGGGTGAAAAAATAGCTCTTATAACGGACGGTCGTTTCTCGGGGGCAACTCGCGGGATGTGTATCGGTTATGCCTGCCCTGAGGCTGCAGAAGGCGGTCCGATTGCCCTCATAGAAAACGGCGATATTATTGAGATTGATGCTGAAAAAGGTATAATTAATGTCAATTTATCAGAACAAGAACTTTTAAAAAGACGGACCGAATGGACACCATCCGACCACTCTAAACTTGGCGGAGCCTTGCAAAAATATTCAGCTTTGGTAGGTCCTGCTAATAAGGGGGCAGTTACTCATTCTGGAAATGTAATTTGGAAACATGAAAAAGAATAGAAAAAAGAACCTGCCGCATATCGGTTTTGTTGGAACTGGTGCGGTCGTCGGTGTTCCGGGTCACGACAAAAGAGACTTCGCATTTGCCAAAGCAAAAGACATTG
>PTLG01000121.1 GCA_002937995.1 Alphaproteobacteria bacterium MarineAlpha3_Bin7
AAAATAATGGTGAGATAAGAAATGCCAGTAAAATCCGCCATCACAAGAGCTGCCGCTCCCATTATTGGGGGCATGATTTGACCTGCACTTGAGGCAGTAGCCTCAACTCCGCCAGCGAACGCTGGTTGAAAACCTCGCCTTTTAATCATGGGGATGGTTAATACCCCTGTCGCAACGACATTAGTAACGGCGCCTCCCGACATTGTTCCAAATAGACTTGAAGCTAAAATGGCTGCATGTGCAGGACCGCCTCTAAATCGACGTGTAAGATGAAAAGCAACCTTTATCAATGAGCGACCCCCGCCTGTCCCCTCTAAAAGCACACCAAGTAAAATAAATGGAAATACTGTAAAGATTAGAATTCCCATAATGGTTCCGAGAATGCCATCGTTCAGGTTAAACCAAAGATCTTCTGATGACTCAATAAAGGCTATCGGGGCTGTCTCAAAGATCCATGGCCAATATTCACCTGTGTAAAGGTAAAATAGCGCAACAATTCCACAAATTCCCAAAGGAGCGCCCCACACGCGCCAGCATAGAATTATGAATATAGAGCAGGCTGTGAGGGCTACAATTGGGTGAAACAGTTCTAAATCAAATAACCCTTCTTCTATCCGCATTAAGACATCGTAATAATGCCAAAAGACCCATAGAGAAGTCAACATTATGGCTATATCGACTATCCAGGCAAACCGAGCAATTCCAGGTATGCGTTTTCCAACAACAACTGAAATAGGGTTACGAACCAAAACGATAAAAATGGAAGCAGTTAGGATGATTGGCCGGATTAATTCTTCGGGAAATGGACCCACCCTTGGAACTATCCAAAAGGTAGGCGCTGAATTTAAAATTCCAGTAATTGCCATTGTGAGACCAACAATAACTACAATATAGCCCATAGCTTGTTGTACAAAATTCTTACTGTTACCTTCAGACATTAGCATATTCCCTTAGAAACCCATGAAATAAGAGGCCCAGTAATTAAGACTAATACTGGGCCTTTTCATTTATAGGTTCAGAGCCGTTATTTAGCCTCTGGCGGAATTAACCTTTTGGGAATCTTTATACCTACTTCTCTATAGTATTTTATTGCACCTACATGAAGAGGCACATTCACACCTGTAAATGGCTTATTTGGGTCAATAGCCGACAAGGTTTTTGCCGATTTATAAATCTCGTCCAAATGCTTCCATGTTAATTTGGTCATTCCATAAGCGAGATCTGCAGAAATATTGTCCTTGTTCATCGATATAAAAAAGGTCGTACCAGCTGCTATAAGGTCCTTATCATTATTTACTTGAGCTTTGTATGAGCCAGCCGGAATTGTGCCTATAACCCTAGCTGGATGTTTGCTCCATTTCTTTAGCGTCGCTGGATCCTCAGCATCCAAAAGCCTATATTTCTTTTTCATGCCTAGTTGTTCCAGGATTGCCCCACCCACGGCGCTTGGTCTCGTATATACGTCTAGTTTTCCATCCAGCATGGCCTGAAGACCACCACCCCATGGTAATCGTCTTGCTGTATAGTCGACGTTAGGCTTATAACCTGTGAGCGCACGAATTATTGACTCTGAAGTGACAGCAGCAGCACCAGAGGGAGGGCCAGTATATACGACTTTACCCTTGATGTCTTTGAACGTCTTAATTTTATCAACATCAAAAGTAACAAAATGGAACAAGTTTGCGTTCCAGCCCCATATTGCCCTTATGTTCTTTAATTGCGCAGCCGCCTTGCTTTTCATAGGCTCCTTTTTATAAGGACCTAAACCTTTTGCCATAAGAAATGGAATAGCTGTTGGCATAGGAAACCAATCAAGCTGTCCTCTTCCAAGCATTAGTGCTGATCGCGTAAGAGTCTGACTATCATTTACTTGAAGGGTAAACCCTAGTTTGCTACCTAAAACCTTGCCTACAACGACAGTAGAAGTGTGAGAGTTTGCACCTGGTGAACCTGTATGAGCCCTAAGTATTCTGTCTTTAGAATAAACTTCCGCCGACAGGAAAACCGTTACAATTAGTGCAGTAATAGCATACAAACTGCTTTTAGCTATGTTAATCATTATTACCCCCCTAAAGATTTGAATAAAAAATTATTTCTATTATTCTAATGCCTGCCGCAAATTATATATTTTTTGTAGTAAAAACAACAGAACAATTTAAAACGTTATTAATTACATTTAACTCCTTTTAGAACAAACTACTGTAATAAATTTTTTTTTGACTGTATTTTTTTTCTTTCCTTTTTATAATGCGATTGATCAGACGGTCGGATGGTTGCTCCTTTTATAGGAGAGGAAAGTCCGGGCTCCACGGGGACACAGTGCCGGGTAACGCCCGGCGGGGGCGACCCTAGGGAAAGTGCCGCAGAAAATATACCGCCTAAATCTATTTATTTAGTTTAGGTAAGGGTGAAAAGGTGCGGTAAGAGCGCACCGCATACGTGGTAACACGTGTGGCAGGGCAAACCCCACTGGGAGCAAGACCAAATAGGGGTGGTTGTTTTTTGAGAATTTTCTCAAAAAAACAGGCTAGTTTCCGAGCTACTGCCTGGGTAGGTTGCATGAGATGGTTGGTAACATCCATCCTAGATGAATAGCCATCGGCTAAATATTTATAGTATTTAGTTACAGAACCCGGCTTATAGACCGTCTGATTTAGTCTTTCTCTAGCTTTTTAGAAAACAATCATTTAGGCTGTTGCATGGTATCCAAAAAATGACAAAATAGGGTATGAAAGATAATATCCAGCTTCCGTTAGATGATACTTTTGCAAGCAAACCAGCCTCAGAAGAAACATCAGGGCAAGAGTATTCTACTGGTATATTGCCGTGCCAAGTCATTGAAGAATTAATAGAATGTAATGATATCACTTCAGACAAACCTATATCAAAGGGACAAATTCAGCCTGCTAGCTTAGATTTGCGTCTGGGAAACACCGCCTACCGAGTAAGAGCCAGTTTTCTTCCAGGTCCAGGGATGCAAGTGGAAAAACGCCTCAAGTCATTTAAAATGCACGAGATAGACCTAACCCATGGCGCTGTACTTGAAAAGGGGTGTGTCTATGTAATACCGCTTTGCGAGAAGCTAAGATTAAAAAAGGATGTATCTGGACTTGTTAATCCAAAAAGCTCGGCGGGGAGGCTAGATATTTTTACAAGAGTGATCTCGGACGGTACACTAGAATTTGATACAGTTGGAGCTGGTTACAAAGGGCCTATTTACGCTGAGATCATTCCACTTACTTTTAGTGTAAAGGTCCGAACAGGCACTACTCTGTCTCAACTAAGATTACGAAGAGGCGCTCCGCCTCCTTTCGAAACAGATATGCGTAGACTCCATGAGAGCTCACCCCTAGTTGGCGTCCCAGACAATACTGAAGTAAATATTAAAAAAACGGGGGTAGCGTTTACGGTTGACCTTGCCGGCGATGGAGAGGATAAGCTTATTGGATATAAAGCCAAAAACCATGCAGGTGTAATAGACGTCGACAAAATTAACTATTATGAACCACTTGATTTTTGGGACCCTATATACAAAACAAAAGAAAAACGGCTTATACTTGACATTGACGAGTTTTATATTCTTGCTTCAAAAGAAACTGTAACTGTTCCGCCTACTCATGCGGCTGAAATGCGGGCTTATGATACAGCAGTTGGGGAATTTCGAGTTCATTACGCTGGTTTTTTTGACCCCGGGTTCGGTTACAACGACTCTCACTCTGGAAGTCGAGCTGTTTTAGAAGTAAGATCTCATGATGTTCCCTTTGTCTTAGAAGACAGACAAAGGGTGGGTAGACTAGTTTATGAGAGACTTACAGCTATCCCTAACCAGATTTACGGAACCAAAATTGGATCTAACTATCAATCTCAAAAGTTAAAATTATCGAAGCACTTTAAATAGAGTAAGGGAAACGTCTATGGCAGACAAAGATGATATAAAAGAGGGAAAAAACTTCTTTGAAGAGGTTCCATCTAAGAATGAGGCTTTCTATTTAAAGGGTGCAGGCTCGTTGGACTGGGGAATGCAAAACAGGTTATCCAGAATATTTAATCCCGCGACAGGAAAAACGGTAATGCTCGCCTTTGATCACGGTTATTTTCAGGGCCCAACAACGGGAATAGAAAGACTAGACCTCAGCATACCACCATTAATACCCTTTGCCGACGTACTGATGTGCACAAGGGGTGCTTTGAGAACTACTATCCCACCTACTACAAATAAACCTATTGTGCTAAGAGCAAGTGCGGGCCAGAGCATACTTACTGAGTTATCGAACGAGCTGATTGCTGTTGATATTGAGGACGCGATCAGACTCGATGCCGCTGCTTTAGCTGCTCAAGTTTACATAGGTGGCGAATATGAGCATAAATCAATTGGTAACGTTATTAAGTTGATTGATATAGGGTCAAAATACGGAATTCCAACTCTAGCTGTAACCGGAGTAGGAAGTGATATGAAACGGGATCAGAGGTACTTTAGTTTGGCTACCCGTATTTGTGCGGAAATTGGGGCTAATTACGTAAAATCATATTATTTTGAACCAGGGTTTGAGAAAGTTGTTGCTGGCTGCTCTGTTCCCATCGTCATCGCTGGTGGCAAAAAACTTCCAGAAATTGATGCACTGAACATGGCTCATAAAGCAGTAGACCAAGGTGCAGCAGGTGTTGATATGGGCAGAAATATTTTTCAATCCGACTGTCCATCGGGAATGTTGGAGGCTGTTAACGCCGTGGTACACAAAGGGGAAAAACCAACTCAAGCAATTAAAATATACGAGGACAGAAAATCTGATAATAGAAAATAGGCTGTCACCTCAAAGACGCCTCTATATTTCCTCCATCTACTGTCATAACAGCCCCTGTTGTCGATTTAGATAACGCTAAGTCAAGAAATGCTTTAGCAACATCTTCAGCTAACACCTCCTTGCCTAGCAAATTACCTGTAACATAATCTAAGTTGCTTAGACCTCGTGCATTAGCTCGTTTGGCTATTAGTTTGTCCGTCAACAGCCCCGATCGTATCCTATCCGCATTGACCCCGGCCACCCTGATACCGTCCTTCCCATGATCAAGTGCATATTGTTTTAATAAAAACATGGTTGCAGCCTTCGGAAGACCATAGGGGCCAAAATTTCTACCCGGATTTATTGCCTGTTTAGATAGATTAAACAGTATAACTCCCCCTACCTTCCCAATAAGATTTTGTTTTTTCAAAATTTCTACAGCGGCCTGCGATACACTTTGATGTGCAAAAAAATTAATCTCAAAGCTCTGACGCAGTATTTTTTCTGGCACTGTACCTATTTCACCCTCCCAAGCCGCGCCGGCATTAGATATTACAATATCTAAACCACCGTATTCCTGAATTACTTTGTCAAAGGCTAGTCGTAGAGAATTTTTATCTGTTACATCAGTCGACAAGTACATTGCACCTAACTTATCAGCCAGAGCCGAGGTTGTTTTTCTATCGGAGTCCATTATTACAACCTCCGCGCCAGCCTCCTTAAACCGCGTTGCAGTAGCGGCACCAATTCCGGACCCCCCTCCTGTGATAACTACAACGTGACCACTTAGGGGTGAGTTTTTAATTTCGGCTAACTTGGCTGTTTCGGGACCCCAATATTCAATATCGAAAATATCTCGTAAAGATGCTGGAGCATAAAAGCCTAGGCTCTCTGACTTTAGAGCGACAGCTGCAAAAGTTTCTGCCAGCTCCGATACGATATGTGCCTTTTCTAGACTTTCTCCAACACCAAAAACGCCCAAACCATCCACAAATATTACCCTGGGTAATGAGTCTCTCATTACTTTTTTTCCCGAATAGCGCCTATTATTTTTTTCAAAATAACGCTCGTAATCCCTTTTGTAATTTTTAACTGCTCTGACAATTTCTATAGAGTTGCAGTTTGACGGCAAAAATAATGCTTTCGGTTTAGTCCAAATCGCATGATCTGGTGTAACAGGACCACATTTGACCAAACGAGACAGATTTCCAAAACCAAGAAAATTCTTTATCACGGGGCTATTTCGAAAGCTAAGAATGTACCGTTGCTCCGTTGCAGACGAGGATATAAGGGCACCTCGCAATACTGGTGCCAGATTTTCTAATTTAAAAGAGGGTTTTCTCGGATTTGTTTTTAGTTTTTTCCTTGTAGACCGTATAAATTTTTCTGAGTTGGTAACTACTCTTATCATGCTGTCATAGGCATCCTGCGCTGTATCACCAAAGGTGAAAACGCCATGTTTAAGTACAACAATAGTATTATTGTCTTTGTTGTGTTTAAGAGATCGAGATATTTGTAGTGCCAATGGAAAACCTGACATCACATAGGGTATAACAATTGTTTTCCCTCCAGTAGCTTTTTGAATCAATTCACTACCATTTTTTTGGTTAGTTAAAGCCAATATAGCCACAGGGTGTGTATGAAAGACATAACGTGCGGGAATAAATGAATGAACTAAGGTTTCAACGGATGGATTTGGAGACGAGAAAGATAATCTAGACTGGCCCAAAGCATTTATTAGAAACTCGTCACTCATATTAGTATGGGTTTTTAACTTATCTAAAACAGATTGGTTTACTCCAACAAAACCTTCCGCGGTAATTTGCTCTAAATTATAACCGCTGGCTTTTACAAACATCGCGTCAATATGTGTCTCGTCAAAAGTTTTCGCCAATAATTTCACTGAGGTATTGCCTCCACCATGCTGAACAAGCTGGGTTTCTCGGCCGAGCAACCTAGAAGCATAAACACAGTCCGCAAATTGCCTTGCAATGCCCAAGCGCCGTACTTGGTTAAAAAAAATATCGGCGTCTTTTTTAGCCCACAGATTTTTCATCAAAATTCCACATCATGGAGTTATTGTTCAAACAACACCCCACCTGCTACCTCTAGTCCAACACCACCCCAAATAATAAAAAGATGCAAGTTGATAGAACATTTGGCAATAAAAAGTAGTCTTTACCAGCAAAATTATTCATCTGCATTTTTCGACGGTAAATCAATCTCTAATATAGACATATTAAAATCGTAAGAGATATCGCCCTCTTCTTCGTCCTTATAAATTACACCTATAAATTCTTCGCCCAAGTAAACCTCCACCGAACCATCGGATTGCATCCGTTCTCGCAACCTTATATTTGGGTTTCCAAATTTGTTTTGAAGATATTTCTGTACTCGAGCCAACTCTGGATCATCCATAATGTTTTCCTTTGCTTAGTTGGTGGTTATATAACATTCCATTTTTGCTTAACACTTATCAGTTTTATGAACTCAATTAGACTTTATTGGTAAATTCTTTCGCAAAGTAAGCACCTCGCTTCAACAAGTTTTTTTTGAATAATTCCATAAAATTTTCTGGCAAAGAATCCTTTACTATGGGGCTTTTTATTAAGGTTTTTCTCCACTCCTCAACGTAAGGAAATTTCTCCATTATCCCAGTTTTGCAAAAAGGTTCAACAATAGTAAAGCGCATCAAAAATGGTGCATAAGCAGCATCAACAATAGATAAAGTTTTTCCGTTAAAATATGTCCCCTCTTTTTTATTGTTTTTTTGTAATCTCTCTTCCAACTTTAACAAGACCTTTTGGGCTCCTGATTTTTTTGATTGCTGGTCTTGTAAGTTTGGAGCATACAAATATGAGTTTAATGTGCTAGCAAAACTTGGGACAAAGTCCGTCCACGCCCTATTCTCAGCTCGTTTAATGGGGTCTTCAGGATGTAGCCGGGGTTTAATTGTCTCATCCAAAAACTCTACAATCGCATTTGACTCAAAAAGCACCTCTTGATCAACCATCAAAAGTGGCACTTTTCCGTGAGGGGAAACTTCCAAAAACCAGTCCGGCTTATTATCGGCTGTTATATGGGTAACCTCAAATTCTACATTTTTTGCGCGCAAAACTATCACGGCACGCTGGACCCATGGTCAGG
>PTLG01000122.1 GCA_002937995.1 Alphaproteobacteria bacterium MarineAlpha3_Bin7
TGTTATATCGTTCACAGGGACACCTAGTATGTTAGCTACACCATGCTGAGCCTCTGTTGGATGCTGTGTCGAAGAATAAACCAACATATCCTTATCTTCCCCCGGCTGCACCAAAGCTATCTGCCCTTCTAAGTAAAAATGATCTTGACCACCACAGGATACCTTGCCTTTTAGCTTATGCTTAGCCCCGGATATGCCTTGAAGCGGATTACCCCGCTCTATTGTCTGAGGCGGAAATGTGTACGACTCACGTTTAAGTGCGTCCTTGATAGTTAATACTGGTTTGAGAACCTTATACTTAACTATAATTTTTTTAATTGCATTCAGAGCTATGTCGTAGGTTTCTGCCAGGATAATTGCTATCGGTTGACCAACATATTCTACAACCCCATCAGCCAATACCGGCTCATTTTCAAAAACAGGGGCTATATCATTTTTACCCGGAATATCTTCAGCCAATAAGACCCCTGCCACTCCCTCAATTTTTAAAGCGGCTTCCGTGTCAACATCTAAGATCTTAGCATGCGCATGCTGACTGGTAAGAAACACGGCCTCAAGGGTATCTGGAAGAGGTGGAATATCGTCAATAAAGATGGCTTCACCAGTTACATGCTTTACAGCACTATCATGCTGCACTTGCGACTGCACACCACCCCTAATTCCTACTTTTTCTCTAACTATACTCATTAAAATGCGACAACCTCCAACAAATCCTCTTGGTCACTAAGATCTCTATAAAGTCTCAAAAATAAATTAGCCGCCACTTTGAGACGATAATTACTGCTGGCACGGTGATCACTTAGGGGCACAAAATCTTTTTCAACTGCTTTACCAACCATAAGCATATTTTCTTCTGACCATTCTTTACCTAACAAGACCTTCTCACATTCACTTGCTCTTTTTGGAATAGCTGCCATTCCACCAAAAGTAGCTCTAAAGCCAACAACTACATCATTTTCTATTTCTACAAGAAACGCCGCAACAACTGATGAAATATCCTGATCATACCTCTTTGAGATTTTATAGACCCTAAATTGCTGGTTTTTTTTCAACTTTGGTAACTTAATTTTTTTAATTATTTCTGTGGGATTAAGACTAGTTTCTCGATAATCTATAAAGAAATCCTCAGCCCTTTCTGCACGAGAACTTCCCTCTGAAACTATTTCAAAACTGGCATTCAAAGAAATAAGACATGGAAGCGTGTCACCTATAGGAGAAGCAGTACCAATATTACCGCCTATAGTCCCCATATTCCTTATTTGCCTAGAACCGATACGAGTGATTAATCGTCCGAATGATGGATAAGCCCTTGTAATATTTTCTAGAGATTCAGAATAAGTTACGGCCGCACCAATCTCTAAAGAGTCATCTGTTTCTTCTATCTTTGTAAGCTCTGTAACATGGGCCGTATGAATAATTACTTTAAACCTCTCCCTGTTTTTACTAGCTCTAAGACCCAAATCTGTCCCACCTGCCAATAAAAGACCATCGGGATAATTAATTTTTAATCTTAGTAATTCGTCTAAAGAAGTTGGGGAAAAGACTAGCTCATCTTCAAAATGCTGCTGTTCCGTCACTTCTAAAGCCTCTAGATCAGGAAAATCGTCAGTGGGACCGAAGGCACAAGCCTTATATGCAGCTTCTACAATTGGCCGATAGCCTGTACACCGACAGAGGTTACCAGCTAATGCATCATGTATAATGTCGTCATCAAGTGTTTTTTTACTAGTCTGGCGAAGTGAATAGAGTGACATCACAAATCCCGGCGTGCAAAAACCGCACTGTGTTCCTCCTTTCTCTATCATAGCTTCCTGAACAGCATCTAGGACACCATTAGATCCTAAACCCTCAACCGTGATCAAATTAGCTCCGTCAATTTGGGATAAAAGTAGAAGACAGGAATTAACAACCTCATACTTGGGTTTATTATTATCATCACGTGAGTGGAGCACTACTGAACACGCTCCACAATCTCCTTCGGCACAGCCCTCCTTTGTGCCAGTAGCCATTTGGATCAACCTAAGGTAATCAAGAACAGTAGTTGATGGAGATATAGAACTCTCCTGATTTAACTCACCGTTAAGATGAAACCTTATAGACATTTAACTCTTCCGTATTTTCAATTTAAATTCATATTACCCTAGTTATCATATCCGGGCATTCCACCGAGTATCCATGAACCAAGTGCATCTCTCTCTTTCCTTTTCATTAGCGTTGAGTTTCCTAAAGGCATAGCTTTTGTCAGAACAGCCTGCTTTAAAATCTTTTCACTATGTTTACGTAAGTCCTCAATATTTTCAAGTCGAACACCGGCTGGAGCCTTATCGTAATTTGGATCCGAAGGTCTCAGCGCATGGCAACTTGTGCAATGTTTTTGTGCAATTGCCATTACCTGCGTAAAACTTACCTCTTCCTTCAACTGCTCCTTACTATCTCCAAAGTCATAACTAACAAAAATTATTAGACTACACATAAATAAAACGGCTACGGGCCACTGCCACAATAAAGCTCTTCCAGTTGCGCCCGCATTCATTCGATTAAAAAAATCTCTTATTATACCGCCAATAACAAGTATGAACGCAACAACAAGCCAACTTTGCTCATGCCCAAAAACCATCGGATAGTGTATGCTTATCATCATCAACAGAACAGGGAGCGTCAAATAATTGTTGTGGGTTGATCTCTGCTTTGCCTCCAAACCAAGTGAGGGATCCGGTTTTCTCCCAGCAACCAGATCGGCAACCACAATTTTTTGATTAGGAATGATAATAAAGAATACGTTAGCTACCATAATACTACCAATTACGGCACCAACATGAACAAACGCGGCTCGACTACTAAAAACTTGATTAGTCGCCCACGCAACTACCAAAATGAAACAAAAGACAGCAATAGACAAGAGGAGAGAGTGTTTTACAAAAATTGGGATACGACACAAGATATCGTAAACAATCCAGCCACCAGCGAGGAAACCAATACTAATTACTATTGCCTCAAACTGGCTTAGGTTTGCGACCTCCCTATCAATCAAATAACTGTCTGCGCCCCAATAATATATTACGCCCATAAGCGCAAAACCTGATAGGAATGTAAAATAGGCTTCATATTTAAACCAATGAAGTTCTTCTGGCAGCTCCTCAGGGGCCACAGTGTACTTTTGCATTAAATAGAAGCCTCCACCATGCACATTCCAGGCTTCACCTCCAACACCCTCTGGCAACTTCCTTTTTTTTCTGAGAGATAAATCAAGAAAAATAAAATAGAATGAGGTGCCTATCCAGGCTATGCCTGTAATTAGGTGTAGCCATCTAAATATCAAATTCAACCAATCTGCTAAAAATAATTCCATATTCCCAACCAACTAAAACAAAAGTTACCCAAATACATTATTTTAACCCCCGGCCACGTATACCATGACCGGGGGCTTAGTTTAACCCAAAATTACCCTAATTATTTAACTATTCTTCATCCTTCATAACGGCATTTAGCACCGCGGCCACTATACCTGAAACCACTATACCCGAAACAAAAAGTGGAATTGACCAGTCTACAAAACTACTCTTTGGTATAGGCCCAAACTTAGCTAGTTTACCCAATTGATCTACCTGCCAAATACCAACTCCGAGACCTACAGATATGGCTACGATGAGCATATTTCTAGCACTAAACCCTGATTGGCTTATAAGTTTCATACCAGCTGCAGCTATCATACCAAACATTACCACCGCGGCACCCCCCAAAACTGGCTGAGGTAGAGCTGCTATCACGGCGGCAAGCTTTGGTATCAATCCGCACAAAATCAGAAAAATAGCTCCAATAGTGACGACATGGCGGCTCATAACTTTGGTATATGATACAAGGCCAACATTCTGGCTATAAGAGGTATTGGGAAGTCCACCAAAAAGTGCAACAATTGCAGACCCAAAACCATCAGCCATAATTCCGCCCTTTAACTCTTTATCGGTGGGTTCCCTATTTGCACCACCCATGGTAATACCGGATATGTCTCCAACAGTTTCAATAGTAGTAATAAAAGCCATGATAACCATTAAACCGATAAGAGCGACGGCTGCAGGACTAGTAAAGTCCAAACCAAAATGCTGATCAGGAAATCCAAACCACTTTGCCGAGCCAATTTTTGCAAGTGCCTTGCTGTTAACCATGCCCAATGGAAAAGCCAATATATAGCCTACAACTAGCCCAAAGAAAATTGATGCCGCTGACCACATGCCCTTTCCATATCGACGAATTAGAAGGGTAACAATAATCACTAATACAGCCATCCCCCAATTCGACAAGCTCCCAAACCCAGCTTTGCAAAAAGGTGCAGGAAATGCTCCGCATCCTGCAGAGTACTTAATGCCTACTGGTAGCAGTGTAAAACCAATAGTCATAACCACAACACCAGATACCAATGGCGGAATATATTTTCTTATTTGCGGTATAAAAAACCCTAGAACAATTTGAAACAGACCTCCAATTATGGAAGCCCCAAAAACCGCGGCTAGTGTCGCTCCACTTTTTAAAGCGCCAATTAATATTCCAACATAAGCAAAACTTGTACCCTGAACTACCGGTAAACGAGAACCAATGGGCCCAATACCTATAGTCTGTATAAGCGTAGCTACCCCGGCTGCCAACAAGGCAATTTGCACTAATGGTGTAATTAGCTGGGGCCCGCCTGCTGCGAGTGCAATTAAAAGTGGGACCGTAACGTTCCCAGCAAACATTGCTAGAACATGTTGAATACCTAGTGGTACAGCTTGTGCCATCGGTGGCGTATACTCTGGATCAGCTAACTGTTCTGGCTTAATTTCCTTATCACTCATATGTCTACCTCCTCCATGATAAAATGTTTTTTATTAGCTACCTCGATAAGTAGAATAGCTATAAGGTGAAACAATTAATGGTACATGATAATTTTCTTCTACGTTTTCCACAAAAAATTGAACGGGGACAATTCCCAAGAAACCAGGCAATTTCGCACTCCCGCTTTTGAAATAGTCACCCACATTGAATTCAATTTGATAGATGCCCTTGGGAAATTGGTCCCCCTGGGCTAGGGGTTGTTCGCATCTGCCATCCTTATTTGTTGTCTGATTAGTGATGAAAGTCTTATTATCCTCAGACAAACTAAATAATTCCAAACGTAAACCCGCCGCTGGCAGGCCCTTAGCCACATCAAGAACGTGAGTAGTAAGTTTTCCCATGAATACCTATCAATCAGACCAAAGGTGAGTTCATTCATACGTTTATAAAACGCTTGGAAGATGGTAAACATAAGGTCTTAAATAGGCAAGTTTTTGTATGAATTAGATATGACGAATTGTTAGATAAAATTAGTTATATCACTGTAGTAAGGATACTTCGTGAAAACAGAGCACACTTATAAAAGTAGCCTACCAAGTCAAATGACCAGAGTTCAATTTCTTAATTGTTTTGGTAGTGTTTATGAAAGTTCTCCTTGGATAGCCGAGACGGCATGGGACTTAGGACAAATAGATAGTAAGGCTCTGGATTCTGCCGAAAAACTGTCAAGTATTTTTTCCCAAATAGTTGATAAAGCCTCGGATAAAAAAAAATTGACCTTACTAAATGCACATCCAGATCTAGCGGGAAAACTCGCAATAGCTGGTAAACTTACCGCCGATTCTACAAAAGAACAGGCAGGTGCAGACCTCCAAAATTGTACAAAGGAAGAATTTGAGCAGTTCCAGAAATTAAACAGAAACTATAAAGAAAAATTTGGTTTTCCCTTTATTCTCGCAGTTCAGGGATATCAAAGATCAGAAATTCTAAAAATTTTTGAGAAACGTATAAAGAATAGCATTGAAGAAGAATATGAAGTAGCATTAGCCCAAGTTAACAGAATAGCTTTGCTTCGACTAAGCAGGATTGAATAAACGCCCAGGAATAACTTGTTATTCTGGGGTAGATATAGATGAATAGAGGGTTCGATGATCAAGGTTGACGATGTCGTATATGCTACGTTTCGAGCGCCCGATCTTGACAGAATGGAAAATTTTCTCGTTGATTTTGGGTTAATGAGGGCGCATCGCACTGAAAGTCACCTTTACATGCGTGCGTGTGGAAGAGACCAATATGCTCACATTACTGAATTAGGTGACCCTGCATTTGTCGGTATGGGATTTCGCGCTAAAAGTGAAAAAGATCTGTTTACACTAGCAGACAAGGAGGGATGTTCTTCAGTAGCACAGCTTGATAGGCCTGGCGGTGGGAAATATGTCCAACTGACTGACCCTAATGGTTTTAAAGTAGAAGTTGTTCACGGTATCGACACTGTTAAGCCCCTGGAACTGAAAAACAATTATAAATTCAACTTCGGCAATGATACAGAAAGATATAATGAATTTATTCGCCTCAAAAAGGGACCTACCCAATGCCTGCGTTTGGGGCACGTGGTTATCGGGGTCAGTGACTTTAAAGAGAGTAATAAATTTTATAAATCCAACTTTGGTTTTTTGGACTCAGATGTCTGTTACGAAGGGGATAAGGAAAATGTTATTTTGGCGTTTAACCGGGTAGATCGCGGCAAAGAATACGTTGACCACCACACACTTTTGACAGCACCGACAGGAAAGCCAGAACTGGGTCACATTGCGTTTGAGGTGCAAGATATTAACGCCATCTATTTGGGTCACGAACACCTGCATTCGAAAGGCTACGATCATTCCTGGGGTGTCGGCAGACATATTCTAGGGTCCCAGATTTTTGACTACTGGTTCGACCCCTTTGGTAACAGAGTAGAACACTGGACAGATGGGGATTTGCTGAACAACTCCTCACCAACTGGTGTACATCCTTATAGCTCCAGATTTGCCACGCAGTGGGGTGTTACTGAGGATTCAAGAAAGTAATACAAAACACTGATAAGTTCACTCAATCTATTGATACGCGCCAGCCTGTTTAGCTAAACGACACCAACTTTCATTTCTTCCCTAATTCCAAGTAATATCTCCTCAACTTTTGGCCAGCTTTTTGCTCCGTTTGTTCGTAGATCTGTCGCTAAGCTCTCAGGAAGATGGCTATCAATTGCCGAGATAAAGGTCGGACGTTCTCTCATTTTCTCAAACCAAGAGAGGACGTGAGGCTTTTTCTCACACCACTCATCTAACATAGATAGCATATAAATACGGTTAAGATATGGGATCATACCCGCGTCAGCTAATGAAAAACTATCACCAGCCAAAAAACTATTCTCTGATAAAACTGTCTCCATCTTGTCAAAGACCATTTCGTGCACCATTATCGCCTTCCGAGCATCCTTATCATCCAATCCTAGTTCAACATAACGACGCTTTCTTTCCTTCCAATCTGAGACTAGGGACAACCTTGGAGTGCTCTCCAAAAAAGTTTCTACTTTTTCCTTCCCCATCCTCAATACTGTATAACGATGAGAACAGGTAAAAGTAACTGTGCCACATGCTGGATGCAGTTCCTCATCAATTAGCTTAGTCCAGCGCAACATGTCCGCACGCTGAACTGGGTCGGGAGGTGTTAGGGGTTTATCGCCTGGGTGTGTCCAATCAAGATATTCACAGCAAACCGTTGACTCAGTAACTATTTTTCCATCGTCAACCAGAGTTGGTACAACACCTTTAGGGTTAATTTTAAGATACTCGGGATTAAACTGCTCCCCTTTTAAAATATCTATATAATGTTTTTTATACTCCAATCCCTTTTCTTCGAGAACTATCCGAACTTTTGCCGCACAAACAGATGAGCCATGATGGTATAATTCCAGCATCTTCGGTTTTCCCTAACAATTGAAATGAGGCTAATTGGAAACTAAGTCCCTAATTTTTTCCTCAAACTCATCGACATCAAAATAGAGCGGGCCCATCCCCCCCTTATAATTAATTTTTCC
>PTLG01000123.1 GCA_002937995.1 Alphaproteobacteria bacterium MarineAlpha3_Bin7
GCGATTGTAGAAGGGTCATGTAATAAAGTAATTCGTTCTAATTCTTCTGCTAGTTCTTCTCCATGTTTTGGTTGCCCTTTGGAAAAAGCATTTTTTTCAGGTAGGTGAGTATGGGGTAGATGGTCAACACCAGTTAACAAATTACCAAACATTTTTCTATTGGCTACCATCCCGCCAACTGAAGTCCCACCAAAATTTACACCGTGGTATCCTCGTTCTCTACCTATAAGCCTAGTGCGTCCACCATCACCATTTAATTTATGGTATGCCAGTGCAATTTTTAATGCGGTTTCTACAGATTCTGATCCAGAATTTGTATAAAATACATGATCCATTCCCTCTGGAGATATTGAGGCAATACGGTTGGCTAACTCAAAAGCCTTAGGATGTCCCATTTGAAAAGCAGGTGCGTAATCTAATTCAGCTACTTGATTTTGGATGGCTTTAACAATTTTTGGTCTTGAGTGTCCCGCGTTAACGCACCATAAACCAGCCGTCCCATCCAAAATTTGTCTTCCATCATCTGTCGTATAATGCATGTCCTTGGCTGATACAAACATCCTCGGGTTTGCTTTAAATTGACGGTTAGCCGTAAAGGGCATCCAAAACGAGCCAAGATCATTGGGTGCTAGGTTAGGTGTTTTAGACATCTAAATCTCCTCAGTGGACCAATACTGAATTAACTTCTAGATTATATATATGGTGAATGACTAACAACCTTATCTGGTAATTTATTTTTTGCATAAAATTATTGCTGGAGTTTTAGCTCTTTTCTAGAACTTGTATGTCTAACTAATACAATTTGCCAATTTAAAAATAGAAAAACCCCATAAGAGAATTAATCTTATGGGGTAGTAGGAGTAATTAACGATGGTTAATTTATTTAAATTCCCTGTTTTCTGACTACTAGGCTAGAGTAAATGACATCAATTTAAAGCAAAAAGAAACATAAAACAGGAAATTTTCAAAGTTGGATAAATAAAAGAAATATATTTTTGATAAATAGTAAAATCACGGGCAATTTTTCCTCCATTGGAAAGTGGTTGCCAGTATTTCGCTCACTTATTTTATCTATTCTCTATATATGTGGTTCCTAGTTTATCCATATAGAATGCTATATAGCCTTTAATTTTACTTGCGCTTTCTATGGGTTCTTCGTAACTCCAAAGCGCGTTTTCCAAATATTTTTTGCCAACGGTTATATCCCAATAGCTAGCTTCGCCTTTGTGACGGCACTGGGTTTTATGCATAGTTTTATTGCACAAATCCATCCTCACATCACTTCTTGGAAAATAGTATACAGCAGCTCTTTCTCCTTCATAGTAGAGAATAGCTTGTGTAGTATCGGCAATTACTTGTCCATTAAAAGAGACGGAGACACCCCAATTAGCTTGTTCAATTACTATCTTGATATTATCACTCTTGTTCATTTTTATATTTTAGCAAATATTAAAAATTGTTACCTAGATCTTAAAATTACCTATTTTTGATTCAATATAAATTACTAATCTCTGACGTCTGGTTGCTCTTTATATAATTGGTCAGCCCAACTATAAAATTGGCCTAAAACAACCCCTTCACTCAGCAAAAAATCGTGGGCCTCCTGAGCATACTCTTCTTTAATAGTTTTTATTTTACCTATAGACTCAGCTAAAAGTTGCAGTCTTGCAGCGCGTTCAAATTGAATTGCTAAATAAACTGCCTCCTCCACGGTTTTGCCTGTTGTCAACAGGCCATGGTTTGCAAGTAAAATAGATTTTTTATTATCTAATGCCTCTGAGATAATTTGTCCTTCTTTATCAGCTAAAGGTACCCCTGGCCACTCAGATAAGTAAGCACAATCATTATAAAACATGGTCGCATCCATGTGTGCTATGACAAGCTCTTTACCAGTCATAGCTAATGCAGAGGTGTAGGGAGGGTGGGTGTGAACAATGGAGTTAACATCTGGACGGGCTTTATAAACCCATTGATGAAAACGCATGCCTGGATTTGGAATACCATTACCTTCAATTACGTCCAGATTATCATTTACCCTAATTACTGTACTTTGACATAGAGTAGCAAAGCCACCCAATAACTGATTTGCCCAAATGGTTCCATTTTCTCCGCGAGCCGTGACATGGCCAGCCAGAGTCTGTGCATGTCCTTCAATTGCCAGTTTTCTGCAACTCAGTGCTATTTTTAGGGAAACTGTCCAGTCCCTGTCGGCAATACTGTTGCTAATTTGTTTTTCAATTGAGTTAGAGGCTGTGCCTTTGTTCGTCTTATCCGCAGTTGTATTCTTTTTCATGTTTAAAATCTGCTAACTAAACCTAAGTGCCACAAAAAAATTCTACCTTTGTAAACATAAACATTTTACCAGTAAAAGAGCTAGACAAAACGACAAAATATGATTTTAGTTTAAGCTGCAATAAAAGACGAATTAATTCTAATGCAATGTTAGAAGTTATTTGGACTACAACTTAATGATTGGGAGGGAAGTGTGAAAAGAAGAGATTTTATAAAAACATCTATGGCAGCTGCAGCCTTTACTGCGGCGTCTCAGGGTAACATTTTTAGTGCTATGGCAGCTCCAAAACTTAAAGTAGGGGTTATGATACCATTGAGCGGTCCAGCCGCTTTATTTGGCCCTTCTACAAAAAATGTTGCTCAGATGGCTGCTGAGAAAATCAATAGCGGCGGTGGTATTCTGGGTCGAAAAATTGAGATTCTTTTTGGCGATGCAGGTTTGCCCCCAGCGGAAGCTGCGCAAACTGCGTTACGTATGTGGCGTGGACAAGGCTGTGAAGCCTTTGTCGGAATGCATAATAGTGCTGTTCGGGGTGCTTATAATAACGTTTTTAAGGGTCAGGTTCCATATGTTTACACACCCAACTATGAAGGGGGAGAATGTGCAAATGGTGTGTATTATGTTGGAGAAACACCTGCCCAATCGGTTGTCCCTACTATGAAGTGGTTGGCTGGTGAGAAAAAACTCAAGAAGTTTTACCTTATTGGAAATGACTATAACTGGCCAAGAGACACAAACGTTATAGCTAAAAAGACTATTAGCGAATTAGGTGGTAAAGTAGTGGGTGAAGAGTACATGCCTTTTACCGTAGATAATTTTGATTCTAGTCTTGCCAAAATTAAGGAAACGGGGGCAGATATGGTTCTCATTACTTTAGTTGGTGGCGCTTCAGTGACTTTTAATCGTGCTTTTGCAAGCTTTGGCCTATCAGATAAAGTTATACGCCTTGGTACATTGATTGACGAAAATACTCTTCTTGGTATTGGGGCAGAAAATTCTAAAAACATTTATTCAGCTGCTAGCTACTTTGCAAATGTCCAGACAAATGAAGCCAAGGCTTTCGCTAAAGAGTATGCAAAGAAATTTGGCAGTAAAGCCCCTGTTCTAAATGCTCTTAGTGGTTCTGCTTACGATGGTTTAATAGCCCTTGATACTATAGCAGAAAGGGCGGGTAGTTTATCGACTAAGAAGATGGACTCAGTTGCAGAGGGGTCTGAATGGGACAGCCCTCGTGGTAGAGCAAAGATGTCTAATCGTCATTTGACATTGGATATCTATTTAGCCACTGCTATCGGCACAAATTTTAAAATTGTGAAGACATTTTCTAGGCAAGACCCAGGTAATTTCTGCAAGGCTTAATGAGTGGAAGTATTTGTAACTTTCCTACTTAATCTGATTTATATCTCGGCAACCCTAGCGCTTATAGCGCTAGGGTTGGCTATGGTATTTGGATTGCTTGGGGTTATGAATATGGCTCACGGTGAATTTGTTATGCTGGGTGCCTATAGCGTTTATGTTGTCCAGTTAGCCGGACAACATTTTTTATGGGCAATACCCGTTGCGATTGTCATCTGCGTAATGGTGGGTTGGTTAATGGAATGGTTGGTTGTTCGACATCTTTATAGCAGGCCCTTTGATACGCTACTTGCTACTTGGGGCGTTGCCATTCTTATTCGGAAAGGGGTAGAGGTAATTTTTACCCGTGATTATAAAAGTGTTAACCAAGTAATGCCAGGCACTATAGACCTACTAGGCGTTAGTTATCCGGCGTATCGTCTTCTCTTAGTTGCTCTGATTATAGTTTTGTTTGTAGCCCTATTTACTTGGTATCAGAAAAGTAAGGCTGGATTAAAGATAAGAGCAATGGTTCAGGGTCCTGAACTGGCTGCTGCTGTTGGTATAGATACCGCACGTTTATCACGGTTAACTTTTATCATTGGTGTTTCTACAGCAGGGCTAGCAGGTGTGTTGCTTGCCCCTCTCGTGCGTGTGGAGCCTTACATAGGACTTGATTATCTGATGTCATCCTTTTTTATTTTGATTGTTGGAGGGCTTGGGACTTTAGAGGGTCTATTAATTGGTTCTACTGTAATAGGTGGAACCGATGCTATTGTTTCGACAGTTTTCGACAAGACAGCTGGTTATATGTCAGTTCTACTTATTTCTATACTTTTTTTATGGCTGCGTCCCGATGGTATCTTCTATCGGCGTTAAAGCCCTTCTGCTTGCTGCTCTAGTTGCTGTTCCCTTTATAACTAGTAGCTATACAGCCTATCAACTTGGACTCTATATTCTTTTTGGGATTGTTGGCCAAGGAATAGTACTGTGCTGGGGGAAGGGGGGGTTCCTTCCCATGGGTCAGGCTCTGTTCTTTGGCATTGGGGCCTATATTTCTGGTACGGTACTAAAAAGTGACCCTAGCTGGGGGGTGGTATTACTTGCGGTGCTACTTTCTGTTTTAGTGCCAGGCATGATCGCAGGAATTATCGGAGTTCTTGTTTTTGGACGAAAAATAGGTTCTGGGTTATATTTTTCCTTGATAACTCTTGCCCTTTCACTTTTGGGTTACCAATTAGCCAATTCACAAGTTTGGCTGACTGGTGGTTTTAACGGGATGACAGGTATAAAAGGCCTTCCGGGTATAGATAGTTTTGGCAGCCTTTATTTCTTTATTATTGGTGCACTTGTTTTTTCAACATGTTTTCTAGCCTATTTGATCCGAACACCCTTTGGCCAAAATTTAGAGGCTGTTCGAGAAAATGAGGAGCGCTTACAATTCTTGGGGGTCAATACCAGCAGAATTAAAGCTGCAGCTTTTGCGATTAGTGGAGGTGTGGCAGGTTTAGCAGGGGCATTTTTTGCACCGCATCAAGGTATTGTAACACCGCAGGTGGTGGGTTTCATACTTTCTGCAGAGTTAGTTATCTGGACTGGTGTCGGAGGTCGATTTGGTTTGGCCGGCCCTGTAATTGGGGCTGTGCTAATTGGTTTCCTTGCTTCTGGATTGCGGGACTATTTTTCTTTTTGGGAGGTCGTCGTTGCTTTAGTATTTGTAATTATTGTTTTACGTCTGCCAGGCGGTATTGCCGGATTAGCTGCAGCTTACGCTAAAAAAATAGGTATGAGCCTAGATACATTTCGTAGTTCTCCAAGAGATGAACAAATCTTATCCAGTCCAACTAACAGTCAACCAAGACTTGAGTTTAAAAATGTTTCGTTACAGATAGGCCCAGTTGTTATACTTGATGACTTATCCTTTGAAATCGTCGACAGGGGTATTCACTGTTTAATTGGTCCAAATGGAGCAGGGAAAACATCTGCATTAAATGTATTAACGGGTAAGTTAGCACATAATTCTGGAAAAATTACCTGGTGCGGCCAACCCTTGGAGGGTATGCAACCCTTCCGAATGTCAGGTCTTGGTATTGGACGTAAGCTTCAGGTTCCATCCATTTTTCCAGAACTTACCATTCGCCAAAATATAGACATAGCATTATGGGTAAATAGGCTTAAATTTGGCAACGTGTTATCGATGCGTCCATACAGATGGCATAAGGCTTTAAAAGATAGACTGGAGAGAGCATTCCCATTTTTGATAGATGCCGAAGTTTTAGCTGGAAAACTGTCAGTAGGGCAACGTCAAATGCTCGATTTTTCTATGACTGTTCTTGCTGCACCAGATCTAATTTTACTGGATGAACCTTGTGCTGGCCTCTCCAAAGCAGAAACTGAGACAATGATCTCAGCGATCGCTGATTTAGCAAAATCTTCAAAGGCAACATTTATTATTGTGGAGCATGATATGCAGGTTGTAGAGCTTTTATCTGATCATGTTTTAGTTATGCATCAAGGTAGGCTGCTCGCACAAGGATCATTGGAACAAATACGTGCAAACCCTGAGGTTAGGAGAGTTTATGCTGGGGGGTCAAAATAATGGATAGGACCATATTGGAGGTTCAAAATTTGTCAGGGGGATATGGTGACCTTATTATTGTTCGTAATATATCGTTGAGTGTTTATAACGGTAATACTGTTAGTATAACTGGCCGTAATGGCGTAGGAAAAACCACACTTATGAGGCTGATTTCGGGTTCTTTACCCTTAACAAGCGGAAAGGTGAATTTTCTTGGTAATAGTATTGCTGAAGTACCAGAACATAAACGTTTTAATCTTGGTATGTCATATGCACCACAGGAGAGGATTGTCTTTGATAATCTGAGTGTGAAAGATAATTTGACACTTCATTATCTAGAGACTGATCTTGACCGCTACTCTAATTTATTTGAGAATTTTCCTCGTCTTCGTGAGCGTTTGGGACAACGCGCGGGAACATTGTCTGGTGGAGAAAAGAAGTTGCTTTCTTTTACTAGGGCAATAGCGGAACCAAGCAATCTTGTTTTATTGGATGAACCCACGGAAGGTGTCCAATCAGATAATATCGAATTGATGGCCCAAGTAATTTGTAGCCAGAAAAGCCAAGGAAGAGGTTTTCTAGTTGTAGATCAGAATCTTACCTTTCTCGAATCAATTACAGACACAATTCATTTACTCGATCATGGAGAGCAAGTTTACAAAACTGATAATAAAAGATTTAGGGGTGAAATCGAAACGCGCATCAGTATTTAATTGTTTTAGTTAGATTAAATACACATAATAACTTAAGCTTTCTATTTAGAAAAAATATTTGGAGCAAATTCATGGCAAATTTTGTTTTGGTGCATGGGTCTTGGGCAGGAGGCTGGCAGTGGGCAGATATCAGAGAAATATTAGAGAGTAAGGGGCATAGAGTTTTAACTCCGAGCTTAACTGGTATGGCTGACCGCCACCATTTAATTAATGAAGATGTAGGCCTTTTTACACATGTTGATGATATTTCTCGATTGATAGAATGGGAACAACTAGAAAATGTAATTTTGGCGGGACATAGCTACGGTGGAATGGTGATTACAGGTGTCGCAGCAAAAATAAAAGAACGTTTGTCCCATTTAGTTTACGTAGATGCGTTTTTGCCTCGAGCGGGTGAGTGTGCTTGGGATATACTAACGTGGCAACCAGAAGCATTTGAAACCTTAAAAATTGAAGGGAAGCCCTGGCAGGTAGAACCAGTTAATCCAGATATATTTTTCCCTGAGCTTAAGGGTTATAATATGGATAGGTTAACTCCAATGACAATTCGTACCCATACTGACCCTTTGTCGGATGTAGATAATGATGTGCCTGGTACTTACATACAATGTACTCAGGAACCTTTTTATTTTGGGGAAGTTGCTGAGCGTGCGAAATCAGATGGTATGAAACATGTAGAAATTGAGGCAGGTCATATCGTTATTCTTACCCATCCTAAGGAAATAGCAGAAATTTTAATAGAAGCGGCAAGTGGATCTTGAGTTTAGCTTCAAAGCGCGTTGTTAAAATTATAATTAATTATAGAAAAATAAATAAAAATTTTTATTTTGGGTAAATTAAGGTGCTGGTATTGGTTTTAATAATTTTGCTACCCCAGCAGTTAGAGCTAAAAGG
>PTLG01000124.1 GCA_002937995.1 Alphaproteobacteria bacterium MarineAlpha3_Bin7
TCATTATTAAGCCCTAGTAGATCATCTTTAATTTTTACATGAGTACTCTTTATTATAAGTCTTGGTCTTGATTATTGTGCTAAAAATTACATCTCAATCGGTCAAAGTAAATATTTTATTGTTTAGTATTGATTTACTTTACTTTCATATCTTTGTATCAATGAACAATCAGGCGAAAATTAAGATAAGGTTTTGAATTAAAGTTATGCCCCTAGATAAAGCATTAGTAGTTGATGATGTTTCTCTTGCTGAGGGGGCATTGGGTCGTTCTGTCCCAAGAGCTGATGTTGCATTGATAAGACCTCCAGTTATTTTCAAAGATGGAGCTGTTACTCTAGAGGCTACGCCAGCACTGGGCTTAGCTTACTTATCAAGCTATCTCAAGAAACATGGACATGCTACCAAGGTAATTGATGCAATGGGTGAGGCATTGAATAATGTTTGGTCGCCAGAGGGTTACCCTGGATTTAAGTGTCAGGGGCTTAATTTTGATGAAGTTTACGAAATGATTCCTAAAAATACACAAGTCATAGGAATTACAGCAATGTTCTCAGGGGAGTGGCCAATCGTAAGAGATATGATTTCTTTTATTTCGAAAAAATTTCCTAAAGCCCTTATTGTGGCTGGCGGCGAACATATTACAGCCGTTTCAGAATACTGTTTGAGAGATTGTCCGGAATTAGATCTTGTTGTTAGAGGTGAGGGTGAGCATACTTTTTATGAGATTGTAGAGTATCATATGGCGGGATTGGCGGGCGTACCAGACATTCACGGTATAGGCTATTTGAATGGGGAAGAATATGTGCAAACCGGGGCTAATCCTCGAATAAGGAACATAGACTCTATTCCCTGGCCAGATTGGCCTGAAGGTTATTTAGAAAAGTACTGGGATGCTGGAAAGTCATTTGGGCCCCAAACGGCGAGAGATATGCCAATGATGTTTTCAAGAGGCTGCCCCTACCAATGCGCTTTTTGCTCGAATCCCCAGATGTATACAACAAGATATATTCTAAGGGATATAGATGATGTGCTTGCAGAAGTTGAGACTTGGATAAAGAAATATAATATTACAGCTGTCCAACTCTATGATCTGACGGCCATAATGAAGAAGTCTTGGATTATTGAATTCTTTACAAAGGTGATTGATAGAGGAATAAAAATACAATGGGATTTTCCCTCTGGCACCAGAAGTGAAGATTTAGATGAGGAGGTTATTGCAATTTTGCGCAAAGCAGGCACCCAGTATTTTTGTTTTGCTCCCGAGAGTGGATCACAGCGGACATTGGACAGGGTAAAGAAAAGAGTTAATTTAAATAAAATCACAAATTCTATTATGACGGCAAAGAGTTACGGTATGACTGTCCGCGCTAATACAATAATTGGTTTTCCTGGAGAGGAGAGAGTAGATATATGGAAGACCTTATTATATGGTTTAAAGCTGGTATCATTGGGTGTTGCTGAAATCCAACCTTATATCTTTATGCCTTATCCTGGGTCTGAACTTTTTGCGGAAATTTCTAAAACGGACGAAAGGATAGTGCTTAACGACGAATATTTTTTATCACTTAATGCTATGAATAGTGATATCACAAACTTCTCAAACAAGACCTTTGCAAAAAATGTTGGGCCTAGGGAGCTCTCATTTTACAGGCTTTTATTTGCTATATGCTCATACGGCCTTGGTTATTTGGTTCGACCCTTGAGAATTTATAGGACGATAAAAAATTTATTTTCGCACGATTCGGCAGCAACCGTTTTTGAACATAGGTTGAAAGATTTTTTCAGGAGAAAAACAAAAAGTTCAGCTTGAATATAAGTTTTTAATTTTCATACCAAAAACCAGCTTCCACAGTTCCGACCAGAAATTAGGGCGGCTATAGTTTAAACTAATTTTATCTATTCCTGGGTGAACTATTATAGCCATTTGTGCTAGATTGACTGGGAATATGTTGAGCTGTTTGCCCCCACTTTCTGCCCTCCAGTATGGGGAAAACGGAACGTTTATTATAATCATCCCAACCTTTTTACTGCTTACTTTCAGTAAAATCTTGTCAGATTTGATGTCAAAGCTTTTTATCTCTATTTCTTGATTTTCAAAGTTTTCTATTTTTATATTTGAATTATATACAAAAGCCACCCGGTCTAATCCAGAGTCAGATACTAAGCTTAGTAGTTCCTTAGTCGTAGTATTATTTTTTATTTTAATTAGTTTTTTTGCTACATACACACGCGGCAAATACTTGTTTAGCTGATAAACCCGAAGTGGGGGTGGACTAAAATTTTGTTTTAAATAAGAATTAAACCTAGCTATTGTAGATCCCGTATTTCGCGCAGGAAGCTGCTTGGATGAAAAGTTGGTTACTTCTATTATTTTTTTTCCTTCTAAAGGTACTAAGCTAAGAAGATGGCTAACGTTCAAAACACCAAGTAGATTCAAATTAACTAATTCACTAACTGAATATCTTTCGCAGCATTTAAAATCTACGCCGGTGTCATAAATACCGAGGTAGCTATCATCAATATTTCTATAGTTTTTTAGAATACCATTCATCCAATATTGAGTTATATTGTTTGATATTACGCTATGATTACCATCTAAAGTATCGATACCGGCATAGATGGGTATTTGAGGAGCCAACCTGTAGGGAATTGACACAACTCTGAAAGGTTCTTTAGGCCTCCAGTAGTCATTGTTTTTTAGACTAGTAAGATTACTCTGGGTTTGAGATATTCCGCCTTCTGAAAGCCAAGTTGAAAGATTTATAAATTTATATTTAAAAGATTGAGAAATAGACAAGGCTAGCAATATGGTAACAAAGAATTGCCTAAAAACTGGTGTTGCAATGCTTTTAGGCTGAAAAACAGCTACCTTCTGTTGGCTTAATTCTGTCACTAGGCTAGCTACTATAATTATTACGATAATAACGATGCTTGGGGTCATATAGGCAAAGAAATTTATAGTGCCAAATACACTTAGGCCTAACGCGTTCCAGGGTATTTGCTCTAGGATTAAACCCAAAAATAAGGCAGAAAATAAAATTGATAGTTTTGTAAATTTCCTAAGTACGTTCTGGGTTATTATTGTAGCAATACAAAAACCAACTAGTATCATCTCTTCTATATACATTGTCTTTAGAGAGCTTAGTTTTTCAATCAAATCAGTGTATTCATCTGTTTGCTGAATAATATTATTAGTTCGATAGCTAAGAGGGGATATTAAATATTTAGCATAAATAGACTCAGCCCAGTTAATTATACTAGTAAAGAGAATGATCAACATAGCTGGTATAATCGAAATTAATCTCCTCCATGATAATAATATTCCAGAAAATGCAATAGCAGAATAAAATGAAATGTCGCTATGAGTGGGAGATGAACTGATAGCGTGAACTAATGCAACAACTGCTATTCCAGAATAGTAATAGGGCTTTCCATACCTAAACACGACTAAATATATGCTAATCGGAGTTAAACTGTAGCCAAGGCCATGTACCCAAGTTCCATAGACAGCAATATAGTGAATGGATACAGTAAAAAAGGTAGCTAAGCCAAAAGATAAAATAAAGGTACATTTAATACCTTTCCTGCATATTAAGTAAGTTCCCCAAAAGCCCACAAATTTTCCTAATACCTGGGCAAAAGAATTTGCTAGCCATATTGGTAAGGTGTGCAATAAAAATCTCTCAAGAGAGACTAATTGACCTGCTGCTAATGAGCTGGAAGCTAAGTCGGTGCCACCGGCTAAGCTATGGGAATAATTACCGCCAAGGTGGGATAAAGCTATAAGATGAGTTGATAGGCCTACCTGAAGGTCTTGAGATCCATGAATAAAGGAGTGGGGACCAAAAACCCAGAATTCAAGAGAAACCCAGGCAATCCAGACAAAACCCAAAATATTTAAGTGATTTTTGCCTATGTCATATGAAAGTTTTCTCAGAAAAATTATTGCTACTAAAAATACCAGTATCTCAATTAAGAGAGTTAATGAGAAAAAAGACAATGGCATAAACTATTATTCCAAATTAATTACTTTTAGACAAATTGTAATCAGCCAAATTCTGTAATTTTATCTTACCTATTTTACAATAATGGTTTTGTAGTTAAGCTGAAAATATTCGTACCCAAGACGAGACCCAAATCAAGGCGATATTATATTAATTATGGATAGAATTCCCAATTGTGACGTTTCAGTGATTGTTCCAGCCTATTGTGCAGAGGAATTTATTCATCGTGCGGTGGAGAGTGTTCTCTCTCAAACAGTCCTTCCCAGGGAGCTTATACTTATTGATGATGGATCTTCTGATAATACGCTAAATATACTTAATGGCTATAAACTTTACCAAACTGAAGTTGAAGTGGTAGTTCTTAGCCAGTCAAATAAAGGTGCAGGTGCAGCTAGAAATCTTGGTCTACGTCATTCGCTGTCTAAGTATGTAGCATTCCTAGATTCAGATGATGAGTGGCTACCAACAAAGTTAGAAAAAAGTATTATATTTTTAGAGGAGCAAAAGTATGATTTGGTTGCTCACAATGTGATAATGATTGAAGATAAAGATGAAAGAAAAAATAATATAGCTGCCAGATATCGGAAGGCAGCTAACTCTCTTTTTTTTGGTTTATATTGCAAGGGGTTTATAGGCACTAGCACAGTTATTACACATCTATCTATTATCGAGGACGTAGGATTTTTTGATGAAACGCTGTCGGCTGGTCAGGATTTTGACTTATGGTTAAAAATATTAGGAAAGAAAAATTGTAAAATGTTGGTTTTTGATGATTATCTGACAAAAAATTATATTAGACCTGCTAGCATTACCAGAAATGTAGATAATCGCTTACGGTGCACACTAACCATAGCGAGGCGTCACGCTTCAAAAATTAGGCAATTTGGTCGCTCCTCTTTAAAGGGGCTAAGCTTTAGAGTGGTAGCAGTTCATTATGAGGCATTTAAAGGTTACTTGTCCAATGGACAATTATTAGCAGCAGTGTCTGTTACCTTAAAAGTTTTACCTACGCTTTTTTTGGAAACGGCTCATTTGGGCACTACGATAATCAAGGAATATCTAAAAAGAGGTATATGAAATGAAGGGACAGAGATTACTTTCAGAAGGAAATATAGCTACTGTTCTTAAAATCCCAAATGTTAATAGTCGATAATCAGTTAAAAAGGAAAACAGTGCAAAAAATTTTAGTTACTTTAGGCCCGTCATCTTTAACCAAAGAGGTTGTTCAAGATTGCGATAAGTCGGACGTATACTTATATCGGATAAATTCCTCTCGTACAGATCTGCAAGATATTGCTAGAATTATAATAAAAAACTTATCTTACAAAAAAATAACCAGTAGATGGCCAATACTTAGTTTATGATTCGGCCTAGAATGTTAACAAGGTAAGTTTTTTGGATTAAGCGAGTTGTATATGTCACCCTTTATATTCATACTAGGATTAGTATTAGCACTCTTCGGAATAGGGGCAATAATTCCCTGGCTAAAGTCCAGGCAAGTTTTGGACCAGCCAAACGAGCGGTCCAGCCATAGTCAACCGACACTAAAAGGGGCGGGGCTAGTTGTAGTAGGTTCGATTATAATAATGTTTTTATTAATCGATTTGATGGACTTAGACAAATTTAATTCCCTACACAATACACCCGTTATTATTTATATTCTGATAGCGTTAATTGTCTTGTCCTTAATTTCTTGGTTAGATGATCTGTATGGGTTGTCTATTGGTTTAAGGCTGTTGATACAGTTTTTAATCGTAGCTAGTGTTTTAGTCGCCGACTATGAAAGAGTTAATTTTTTCCCTACATTTATCCCTTGGTGGATTTGGTTTTTTCCTTTGCTCACTTTTTGGTGTTTGTTTGCAAATATTGTCAACTTTATGGATGGTATTGATGGTATATCTGGGGTTGAGACTGTTTCCATATGTCTTGGTATTATAATTATATCAGCTGTAAATGGATGGATGCCTCTTGGCCAAAATTATGCGTTAGCAATAGTAGGGGTGTCCTTAGGTTTTCTTTGGTGGAACTGGCCGCCAGCAAGAATTTTTTTGGGAGATGTAGGCAGCATACCTCTAGGCTTTTTGCTCGCTTGGTTACTATTTGGGCTGGCTGCAAAGGGTTTTTATTTGCAGGCCATAATCTTACCTCTATATTATCTAATCGATGCGACATTGACGATTTCTATAAGATTATTCAACGGAAAAAAAATATGGGATGCCCATCGTGATCACTTTTACCAACGAGCAGTCCAAGGAGGGCTAAGCCATAATAAAGTAAGTCTTATAGTAGCCTTATTAAACGGTTTTCTGATTGGATCTGCTTTGCTTGCTTTATATTTGCCGTTTATAGGTTTGTTGGCTTCAATAATTTTTGTTTGTTTTACATTAATCTATTTTGGAACACGGAAGAAAGTTAAGGTATAGATTAAATGAGAATTCTGTTTTTTACGGAAAACTTCCCTCCAGAGACAAATGCAGCAGCAACTAGAGTCTTTGAGAGAGCAGTTTATTGGGCTAGGTGGGGTCATGAGGTTACAATAATAACATGTTTCCCAAATTTTCCTGACGGTAAAATCTTTTTAGGTTATAAAAACGACTGGTACAAAAAAGAGATGATTGATGGCATTAACGTAGTAAGAGTTAAAACATATATTGCTCCTAATAAAGGGGTTTTTAAAAGGTCTTTAGATTTTGCAAGTTTTTTTATCACAGGTTTAATTGCTAGCCTTTGTCAATCAAGACCAGATATAGTTGTTGCCACTTCCCCTCAACCCTTTTCAGCGGTCGCAGGGTGGGTTTTTGGCCGAATTACTAAAAAGCCATTTATTTTTGAACTTGGTGATCTTTGGCCCAGATCAATATATGCTGTAGGTGTTCTTAAACAAGGATTACTCTTTTCTATAATGGAAAGACTGGAGCTTTTTCTTTATAGACAATCTACTTGCATAGTTGCGCTTACCCAAGCTTTTAAGGTGAATCTTGTGGAACGACGTATCCCAGAATCCAAGATTCATGTGGTTATCAATGGTGTTGATTTGCCCCGTTACCAAAACATCAATAAAAATAGCCAATTGGCTTCAAAATTGGGCTTAAGTAAAAAGTTTATTGTTGGTTATATAGGTACGCTTGGCATGGCTCATAATTTGGAAAATGTATTACATGCTGCATCGCTAATGATTGATAATAAAGATATAGTATTTTTGTTCGTTGGCTCGGGGGCAGACAAGGAAAACCTTGAAAATATTGCAAAAAAGGAAAATTTGAAAAATGTAATATTTTTAGGTAGAAAACCTAAGGAAAACATACCAGAAATATGGAGCCTTTGTAATATTGCGCTAGTTCATCTAAAAAACGAAAGCGCATTTTCTGAAGTTCTTCCATCGAAGATATTTGAGGCAATGGGTATGGGTCTGCCAATACTTTTAGCTGCACCTAAAGGGGAAGCTAGTAATATAGTTGAGACAAACAAATGCGGTGAATGGGTGCCATCAGGGGATCCAAAAATCTTGTCTGCAACGATAAAGTCACTCTCTACAGATACCCAGCGCTTGGAAAAATATTCCAGGATATCTAAGAAACTGGCCCCTAGTTTTTCTAGAGAGGAACAGGCAAAAAAGTTTCTAAGTGTAATGGAAAGTTGTTTCTAAAGTTTGTATCAAGGCACTTTCATAATATCTGCCTCGATTGCTCTGTTAAAACATGGTTAGGGAACTATAACGGTTTAATTTGCGAAAATGAGTAGAATATTAGTTACAGGGGCATGCGGATTCATTGGCCATGCAGTAGTAAA
>PTLG01000125.1 GCA_002937995.1 Alphaproteobacteria bacterium MarineAlpha3_Bin7
AAATTTCTCTAATATCCTTAATACAACTATCTGGGCCATTCAGAGCGGCGGTAGCTGCTACTTGGATTGGCGTGAATGCGCCATAATCCAAGTAGGACTTTACCCGACCCAAGGCTGAAATCAACTCTGAATTACCAGTTGCAAAACCAACCCTCCAGCCCGCCATTGAATAGGATTTACTCATTGAAGTGAATTCTACAGCAATATCTTTGGCGCCAGAAACTTCTAGAATGGATGGTGGTGGATGCCCATCAAAATATAACTCTGAGTATGCTAAATCTGACAAGATATAAATTTCATGGAATTTGCAAAAGCTGACTACCTCCTCATAAAACTCAAATGATGCGGTTATAGTGGTCGGATTGTTTGGATAATTGAGAACCAGCGCAATAGGTTTTGGAACACTATGCCGCACGGCCGATTCAAGGGCGCCCATATAGTTTTTATCTGGTAACACAGGCACGTTCCTAACAGATGCTCCAGCAATTATAAACCCAAATTGATGAATAGGATAACTTGGATTGGGAACTAAAATTACGTCACCAGGCGTTGTTATTGCTGAAGCTAAATTAGCAAGCCCTTCTTTGGACCCCAAGGTAACAATGGTCTCAGTTTCTGGATCAATTTCGACTGAAAATCTCCTAGCATAAAAACCTGCTATAGCCTTACGGAGCCCATTAATTCCTCTAGATGCTGAATAACCATGAGTCTTCGGATTTCTAAGTGTTTCCTGCATCTTATTTACGATATGTGTTGGGGTGGGCATGTCAGGGTTGCCCATACCAAAATCAATTATATCTTTTCCTAGTGCTCTTGCTGCTAACATGAGCTGATTGACCTCAGAGAATACATAGGGTGGAAGCCTTTTTATCCTATGAAACTCTGAACCCATGTTACCTGCCCTCGAAATTTATATCGAAGAATAGCAAAGGATGTGTAAAAGGCAAAAATTAATAATGTAAGTTTGTATAATTATAATAACTTTAAACTAGTAGATCAAAAATATTTCGGCTCGCCTATTTCCCGCTTCCCCGTTGGGCATATTTTCTCGATATTTAGGCATAGTATCTGATACTGCTGCTACTTCAATTCTATTAGAGCGTGCTCCAAGCCTTACCAAGGCCCTTTTTACTGCCAACGCTCTATCTGAAGAAATATTGAAATTAACGAATTTGTGTCTAATCGGGCCTAGGTTAGCTGTACGTGAACTAGCATGCCCAATTATTTTTAATACCCCCCCCCGACTCTTCTGCCTTTTAGCTACATTTCTTAAAATATTGATCTCATATTTAGAAAGTTTAGAAGAACCGTTAGAAAATAGGATTGTGGCTAATTGCTTAGTTCTGTTTTGAGAATTTAGAGACCCCAGGCTCTTTATTTGCGGAATTTCATCAAATATACGGTTTACTCCGCTACCATTGATCAGCAACACTCCCCTCTCACTTTTTAAGGCTAATTTGCCGTCTTTCCGTATATCTTTAAATTTCGGTATACTCACTTTCCGCTTTTCTATGCTTTTTGGCGTTATCTCAGAAGACACAGAAGTAATTTTGGCCTCTGAAGGTTTCAAGTCTGGTCTCAAACCACTTTTAGAGACATATCCACCCGTTTTATCCGATTTTTGTTTTTGGACTGAGGACTCTTTATTTCTATTTTTTGGAAACAAACTAATCGGTTTTCCTACAGAACCTTCATTGTCCATCCTAATTGACCCCTTTGAATTAAGGGCACCTGAGATCTCTCCTTGCCTTTTAATAATTTGATCTGAATATTGTCTAACAGCATCTCTATCAGAAACCAAACCACTCGATACTCCTTTTTGTTTTTTTTCACTAGTTGTCTTAGCTCCTTGAGGGACCCCACGCAGTGACGGATATTTAGACTCAGCATTACGGTCTTTATTGCTTATACTATTATTCGGCTGCTTCTTATTCTTAGTCTTATTCTTTTCCTCATCTTCAAAAATATTCGAAACTTTGGAAAACCAGCTGCCTGGATTCAGGGTTTCTGGTGTACCCGCACATCCAGCAATTCCACTAGAAAAAATTATAACTAGTAGAACTAGGGTAAATCTGCCAACGACCGACCGAACATCCGTCAAAAAGTTTAATTTGAAAAATTGTAGTAGCATAATAAATGACGGCCACTTATCTCGACCGCTCCCCCATTCTGGTTAAGTGCACGCTGAAATACACGTCAGCAATCTTCTGAGTCGTTCTATGTGTATCTATGAAAATTATTAATAGAAGGTTAAATATTAGTTTTTTACGAGAGAAAGATCCGATGCCATAAATAACAACTGGTTATTTTAACTTTTTATTACGGTCTTTTCTAATTCTTCAACCTCCCGAACTATCCCGTACCCAGCATCCTTTGGAATAGAAAAAATAATTTTATTACCTTCCCTCTTCACTGTAGGCTCAATAGCAACGATTTTTGATCTCATTGCAAATTTGAGGGATTCGGACACAGAATTGTGGTTTTCTATCCTTCTTAAATTCATCTTTGTTGCAAAAACAAGTTTAAAATACCCTGAATTTCCACCATCTATAGCTTCCTTTGGAGTAATCCACATAGATTCAACTGACTCAATTTCATCATGTGCACCCAATTGCCCTTCTGGAGTTCTAACTGCATAAAACCATGTATCAAAGCGCTTGGATGATCTCTCTGGGGTGATCCAATGAGCATAAGGCACCAAAGACTCCAGTACTAACTCTAAGCCTTCTTTAATCAGCATATCCTTGAATTTTATATTTCCACTGTGAATGGCTTCTCTATAGTTTGCCACCAGCTCTAAACATCTCTCGCTATCTAACATTTTTGAAGTTATTCTGTCTCTAGCTAAAAGAATTCCTGCCTCTTCAAATGTTTCTCTTATAGCGCAAACTCGATTTGATATTTCCTCTCGGGAAAACTGATTAAACCCAGGAGCAAGTACATTACTATCGGTAATAGAGTCAGAGAGGTCCACACGCCCCCCTGGAAATACCAATGCACCGCCAGCAAACTCAAAACCAGAGTTTCTAACCACCATAAAGACCTTAAGGCTCTCTCCGTCATCCTTTAACAGCAAAACTGTTGCCGAAGGAGCAGGAGTAGCAATATTGGTTTCAATTTGTTTTTTATCTAACTTAATCAAGTGCAGCCCTATATTCCTGTGCAAGCTTTCGGTAGCCCTCCGCACCAGAGAGAAATTCGGACACCTCTTGTTGAGAGATAGTTCTAAATAATTTGGCTGGACTCCCTGCCCACAACTCCCCTTCCTTGACTATTTTTCCTGGAGTCACTAAAGCTCCAGCTGCAACAATTCCACCAGTCTCTACTACAGCACCATCCAATACCGTTGCAGCCATACCCACAAAACATTTGTCTTTTAAGGTCGCGCCATGAATTATAGCACGATGCCCAATAAGCACATCATCACCGATAAACACCTCATATTCGCCTCCTGTTACATGAACGATTGTGCCATCTTGTAGATTAGTCCTCTCTCCTATTCGTATAGGCATGACGTCTCCACGAATTACTGTACCAAACCACACACTCGACTCAGACCCGATAACAACATCCCCAATCACGGCTGAATTCGGTGCCATAAATACATCGTTCGAAATTTTGGGATAAACATCCCTATATGGAAACAACATAAAGATTTAGCCTAAATTTTAACATTTAATACAAACACAAAAGGATTAATAACAGGAAAAAGTATTTTTAACTTTACATGCATAAATTTTTCCCAAATAACTAGCCAAAAGAAAAATCTAAATAACCTATAGTTACTCTTTAATAAATCTTTTTAATTAATAAACATTAAGTAATTACCTGTCAAAATAGTAAAAGGTGATAGAATTTTTATAATAGGAACTTTTAGCTTGGGAAACACTCCAAGAACTTCCATAAACCCAGGTATTTTGTTAGGATTGAAAAATTGAATTTTTCTGACCTGGGACTCAGTGACGAATTACTAAGAGCGGTGGCCGATAGCGGTTACCTTGAACCAACCCCAATACAAGCTGATGCCATACCCTTAATTTTAATGGGTCGGGACATTTTAGGATGCGCTCAAACAGGTACTGGCAAGACTGCTTCATTCACGTTGCCGATGATAGATATACTATCCTCTGGCAGAGCTAGGGCAAGAATGCCGCGTACATTAATTATTGCACCCACAAGGGAACTAGCGACACAAGTTGGCGACTGCTTTGATACCTACGGAAAATACTCCAAACTTACAAAAGCCTTGATTATTGGAGGAGAGTCTTTTGATGAACAATACAAAACATTAGATAAGGGCGTCGACGTACTAATTGCTACACCAGGAAGAATTTTAGATGTTTTAGCAAGAGGCAAAGTCTTACTTAACGATGTAAAAATTTTAGTAATTGATGAAGCAGATCGAATGCTGGATATGGGTTTTATTCCAGATGTGGAGAAAATAGTATCCTACTTAGGTAAAATTCGGCAAACATTAATGTTCTCAGCTACTATGCCAGAAGAAATTAGAGCGCTTGCTGATAATTTTTTACTGAACCCCAAAGAAATTTCGATTAACCCCCCTTCCACTGCAGGAAAAAATATAGACCACCGCCTGATTAAGATTAATCATAAAGATAAAAAAGATAGTGAATCTCTTAACTGGAAAAAACGAAAAAAGCTAAGACAAATTCTTAGCAAAGAAGACATAAGTAATGTGCTTATATTCTGCAATCGAAAGAGAGTGGTTGAAATAGTTAATAAATCTCTTCTGAAACATGGATTTAATTCCAGTTGCCTTCATGGAGATATGCCGCAAAATCAAAGAACAGAGACCATGCGAACCTTTAAATCAGAGAATATAAATATACTTGTATGTAGTGACGTGGCTGCACGCGGATTGGATATAGATGACATAAGTCATGTAATAAATTTTGATGTCCCGCTTCACCCAGAGGATTATGTCCATAGAATAGGGCGCACAGGAAGAGCCGGAAAATCGGGAAAAGCATTTACCTTATATTGGGGTGAAGACGATCAATTGCTTAGCAAGATTTCCTCGACAATAGGGAAACAAATCCCATTATCGGAATTATATAATAAAGATGAGACCAACAAAGATTCAGATGTTGGCCTAGAACCAAGAAAAAAACCAGCCCAACCAAAAAAGAAAAAAACCACCAAATCAAATAAGAACCAAAATCGTATCGTCAAAGAAGAAACGCCTACTGGTCTCGGTGACCATATCCCAGCGTTTTTAATAAAATAATATTTTTAATTTCTTTAAACTAATAATAGATTTAATGTACCCTTCCAATAAATCTTGCTATTTGGATTAGTAATAGGGGGCCCATATGCAAACAATTTTTATCCAAATTAAGGCTGAATTGGGGAAAGCTTATAACGTGGCTGAAGATGCTATGGAAAACGTTAGCGAAGTCTCGGAAGCTTATTCTACCTCAGGCCAATTTGATTTACTATTAAAGTGTTATTTGGAGGACAGCGACGATGTTGGGCGATTCGTTACGGAGAGAATTCAATCAATAATTGGAGTAAAAGATACTTTTACATTGATTACTTTCAAGGCGTTTTAGTTCAAAATATCAATGAATACAGCTATAAGTTTTGACGCCGCTGACCTTGATACCGAAACTCCTATTGGTATAGATGTAGCCACCAGAGAGTTTCTGCGGGCCAAATTTAGATACTCAAATGATAAGATACACCATTGTGTATGTCCTAATCAGGATGCATTTGAACTCTTCTTAAAATATGCAAATAACGACGGCGTAGAGCCCCAACAATGTATTTCGATCAATCCACAAAACTTCGAATTCCATGACGTAAGTATTTTTTTTCGTTATGATCCCGCAATAATCAAAAATGCGCTTGCTAGAAAAAATTTTAATAAAAATTTATATAGTATCGTTGGAATAGCTCACGCATGCGCTTCATTAGGTATTAATAACTTGATTGGCAGATATATAGGCGCTCCAATTTACCCTTGGGATGCATTGATTTGCCCTAGTAAATCTATCCGCTCTGTAATACAAAGTTTATTAAAGACCCACCAAGATATGTTATATAGCCAATTCGGAATCAAAGCTGAATGTCCTATACAGCTGCCTATAATTCCCATTGGCGTAGATACTCAGAAGTTTGATAATAATAAAAATCTGGGACGCAGAGCTGCAATCAGAAATATACTTGGTATGTCAGATGACACTATCGTAATTCTTTATGTGGGAAGGCTAAATTTTATTTCTAAATCTAATCTGTTACCCCTCGCTCTTTCCGCTAAGGAGGTGGCCACTAAGACTAATAAAAAGATAGAACTATTATTCTATGGTTATTTTGCAGATAAGTTAAACGAAGAAGCATTTTACGAAACGTTAAATACCGTATGTCCTGAAATAAGTTTTTATTTAGTTAAAAACGGCGACAAAAGATTTCCGGATGGTGTTTGGGCCTGCGCAGACATATTTTGCTCTATGTCTGATAATATTCAAGAAAGTTTTGGTATAACGCCACTGGAGGCTATGGCTAGCAGCATACCAGTACTTGTAAGCGATTGGGATGGTTATCGAGAAACAGTTAAAAATGGCATTGATGGGTTTACAATTCCTACATATATGCCCCCACCAGGAAATGGAAAAGATATTGCTGACTTGTATCACCGTGAGAAGATTAGCTACGGTGATTATTTGGGAGCTACCTCACAATCAACAGTCATAGACATAGTACAACTTACCCAAAAGTTATCCGTACTGGTTTCAAATAAGGACCTTCGTCTCAAAATGGGTAACCTCGGCAAACTAAGAATGCAAAAGGAATATGACTGGTGTCATATAATTTCTGCCTATGAGACACTCTGGTTAGAACTGGAGAAGGAGCGGCAAACCTCCCTCGACAAATCTAGTACAGTAGTTCCATCAGATTACAAAAAAGCTCATCCGGATCCATTTTTTATATTTAGAGAATTTGCAACTTGTTCTATAGATTTGAGCGGGAAAATTTCCCTTTCTATAACGGATTGGGAACAAACTCTTAAACGTATTGGGTTAAAAATGAGTTTAATACTTCCCACTACACTGATGCCTTTGGATGATTTACCTATCCTTTTGGGTGAAATAGAAAAGCAGGAAACAACCCCTATCAAAATACTTATCGAGAGACTTCCAGTCTATGACAGTATAAAATTACTACGAACTATTGCCTGGCTGGCAAAAATTGGAATTTGTCGATACATCCCCTAACTAAATATAATACTCGGTAATCGCAGGAAGCCCATTAAATTTGGCGGTAACATAGCTGGAAGTATATGCTCCAGCGCTCAAAAAATCTAAATAATCACCATCCCTCAAGTTTATTGGCAAATCAACTGGATTTTTTTTATATAAAATGTCTGCACCGTCACAAGTAGGTCCAGCAAGTATTACAGGACCCAACTCAGCTTTACTCTTATTGGCTCGTATGGGATAAATTATTGCCTCATTAAAAGTCTCTGCAAGCCCACCAAACCTTCCTATATCAACATACACCCATCTCTGATGGGCATCTGGTTCTTTTTCTGCAACAAGTATTACTTCACTCCTGATTAAACCAGCACTTCCTGCAATGAACCTTCCTGGCTCAATAAAAACTTGGGGTTTATTGGATCCAAAGCAACAATCTAACTGAGCAGCAATCTCTTCAGATAGCTCTCGCACTCCTATAACTTCTGATGTATATTTTATGGGAAAACCCCCACCAATATTTAACACTTTTACATCTATGTTCTCCATAAGTAAGGCCTCAAAAATCT
>PTLG01000126.1 GCA_002937995.1 Alphaproteobacteria bacterium MarineAlpha3_Bin7
CTCTAGTAATTTAACAAAAATAATTTTATAGCAATATTGTCCTAGGCTAAAGATATCTTATACACTCACAGACTACATTATGTTTACCCGCTTGTATAGAAACCTCAGGTGACATTTCATGATTTACAAAGATAGTAATTTTAATAATATATTTTGGAAATTTTCTTTGGAATTTTATGATCGGCCTAAGGTGGCTAGCAGGCTAATCTCGCTGCAAGACGATTTGGGTGTTAATATAAACCTTGTACTTTGTTGTTTTTGGTCTGCCGACAGGGGCTTTTCCGTATTAACTCAACAAGTAATCAGTGATTTAAATGCAATCGTTGAGGATTGGAATTCATTGGTCGTAAAACCCTTACGTTCAGTTCGATTGGGAATAAAACATTGGGAATCTGGTAAATATGAAAAAATTAGAGAGAAAATTAGAGGCAAGGCCAAAGACCTAGAATTAAGTACTGAACAATTTGAACAGATGATAATTTATGATTATCTAAATACTAATACTGGTAGTTCAGTCTTGTCAGAGCAGGATAAAATTGAAATTGCCAAGAGCAACTTGCTTTCTTACTTAGGTTTTTTGAAACTTAATACTAGAGCAGACCCAGAGATGTTAGATGAGCTGTTAGACAGCTACAGAGAATTTTTGAAGAATTCTATACAGTAAAGTGCTAATTGTCACTTTGGAAACATATTTAAGGCGCTAATATAACTAGTAGATAGACCAAAACGTTAATTAATTATCACTATCAGGAGACATAATAGATAGATTCGGAGATGTTTTCGTTTCATCATGTTCCGCATTAATAATAGTTTTATCAGTTTTCTTTCTGGCTTTAATTACTGCTTTCTCAAGTTCCTCACCAGAACAGAGTCCCAGATAAACAGGGCTCTGCGGGGCAATATTTTGAGAATTTTGATGAGTTTTTTCTCTTACAGAGTTAATAGTTGGCTTTGTTGTTCCTATAAGTCTACTGATTTGTCCATCCGAAAGTTCAGAATAATTTTTTATAAGCCACGCAATAGCGTCTGGCCGATCCTGGCGCTTCGATATTGGTGTGTATCGGGCTCCTTTGTTTTTAGGCTTAGGCAACGGTATCTTTGGTTTTGAGGTTTTTAGTCTAGTAGAAGAATCTGCTTCGCATCTTTCTATTTCAGATTTTGTGAGCTGCCCACTTAGGGTCGGGTTGAGACCTTGCATACCTGCTGCGACTTCTCCATCAGCTATTGCTTGAATCTGAAGTGTATGTAATCCGCAGTAACTAGCAATCTGTTCGAACGTTAATGCAGTATTTTCTACCAGCCAAACAGCTGTAGCCTTTGGCATTAGAGGTTGAGCCATAATTAACCTATACTAATATTGGAAGTCTCTTTCAAATATGAATATACATTGCCTTAAACTGATCGTCAATTATTGGAATATAAACACAATAATAATTTTTGATTTATATCAGTCAAAACGCATAATAATTGAAAAGTATATGGAGGTTACAGTGAATGAAGATGAAACAGAACCTGTTGTTAAACCGAGGTTTACTGAAAATCTAGCTATAATGTCTATCGATGCATTAAACGAATATATTGCCTCATTAGAACAAGAAATAAAAAGGGTTGAGCAAGAAATTGAATTAAAAAGATCTGCTCGTGAGGGTGCGGAATCAATATTCAAGAAGTGATTTTTATTAATATCTTTTTATTCTTTAGATAACCCAATATTTTGAAATCGTTTATTAAACTTTGCTACCTGACCCCCACTATCGACAAGGCGGTGTTCTCCAGTCCATGCTGGATGGGATTTTGGGTCTATCTCTAGTTTCATGACGTCCCCCTCCTGACCCCAAGTTGACCTAGTCTTAAACTCAGAGCCATCCGTCATTACGATGGTTATTTCATGGTAATCCGGATGTATTTCTTTCTTCATACTGAACCCCTATATCGACTCGCCCTGGTTATAGCTAAATAAACTTTCCTGTGCAAGCTTAGCTAATATTTAGTCAAGTAATTATCTTTTATAAATGATACCATATATTAGGACTATCAAAATTATTATTCCACCAACAAAAAAAGGCCAATCTTTTCCAAAGTAGACAAATATATATCCGCTAATTAGTGGCCCTATGACTCGGGCAAGGGTAGAAATCGACCTACTTAAACCTAACATAGTTCCTTGATCACTCTCGGACACTTGCAGCGATAGTTGGCTGGTAAGGGCAGGCGATGTAAGACTAAAACCGTAAGTGACAATTGCCATAGAAACTAAAAGTAGCAATAATGTGTTGGAAAAGGGAAGCAAAACTAACCCTATGACTAAAAACAGAAAGCCCTGATTTATTACAGATTTTAATCCCCATTTTTTTGCCATGGGGCCCACCAAGAAACCTTGAATAATCGCACTAATTATGCCACTATAAGCGAATATATATCCATTCTGTTCCACGCCCCAACTGAAATTTCTCTCAGTCCACATAGCAAATGTTGATTCTAGTGCTGCGAATACTGATATTGCAAAAAAAGTAAGATATAATATGTATTTAACATCAGGCGGCAGTTTTAAATTAATTGTTTTCAGAGATTGAATTGGTTTGAATTTTAGTTGCCAATTTTGTCTTTTAATTGCAGGCAAGGATTCCCGTAAAAAGAACACCGATAAAATCGATGCTAACGCAGCGAATCCAGCTGCATAATATGCTGGAGCTTGAAAATTAGTATTATTTATGTCACCTCCTGCCAGGAATCCTCCAATTGCTGGCCCAGCAATAAATCCTAGGCCAAACGCCGAACCTATTATTCCCATCCCCTTGGTTCTATCTTCTCTGGTAGTTATATCAGCCATAAATGCAAAAGCTGCCGAAATACTGCCAGCCATAATTCCAGCAATAGCCCGAGCAACAAATAGCCAAATAAGGTTTGGTGCCACTGCCAGAAGAAGATAAGCGAATATCGTACCTAAAAGACTAATTATGAGAATAGGTTTTCTTCCAACTCTGTCACTTATATATCCCCAGATAGGTGCAAACAAAAACTGAAAAAGCGAATAGGTTGCCATTAAAGCAGTCACTTTTTCTGGCGAGGCACCGTAGTGTTCACCATAGAATGGTAACAGAGGAATAATAATCCCAAATCCAACCAAGTTTATAAATACGATAACGAATATTGTTAGCATTTGAGTAAAGTTCTAATCCTTAGATTAAATATTTAGCGTTGAGTAAGCTTGAGTTCAATACGACGATTTTGACGGCGGTCTTTTTCTGTTTTGCCCGGGTTTATTGGCTGAAATTCGCCAAAACCTGTAGCTGCTAAATTAGTTGCAGGAATATCTTGGTCAATGAGGAATTTTACAACCGAAATAGCCCTTGCAGTCGATAATTCCCAATTAGAGGGAAATCTGCTTGTTTTAATAGGAATCTGATCTGTATGTCCATCGACGCGTAAAACCCAGTCTATCTGTGGGGGAATCTTGACCATAATACCTTTTAATGTCTTAGAGAGTTGCTGAATTTGAATTTTTCCTGGACGCCCCAGTTGATCCGAACCCCTACCAAAAAGAACCTCAGATTGAAAAACAAATCTATCGCCTACAATCTGGATACCGGACTCAGAGCCAAGTACTTTTCTAAGTTCTCCAAAAAACTCAGAGCGATATCTTGATAGCTCTTGAACTTTACTGGCTAATGCGGCGTTAAGCCTTTTTCCTAAATTGGCAATTTTTACTCGACGTTTCTTTGCCAATATTTCGGATTTTTCTAGAGCCATAGAAATAAAATTAAGCTGGCTTTTTAGAGTCCTTATTTGCCTATTTAGCATAGCTAGCCTGTCCAAAGCACTTTTGGAGAGTTTTCTCTCCTTTCCTAACTGCAAATCTTTAATAGTCATTTTATTTCTTAGCCCAGACAACTGTTCTTGCAGCTGTTTACCTTGCGACGATAATTGTTTTATTTGCGTTATATTCGAACTAATAGTTAATTGTTTATTCTTTAATAATTTCTCAGCATTATTAATCTCAAGCACCAAGCTAGCTATGCGTTTTTTGTAATTTGTATTTTCCGAGGACAAAGCAGCAGCTTTTGCTCTGAGTGTATTTTGTGCAGACAAACTAGCCTGTAGTTCTGTCAGCAATTTTTCATTGTTTTTTCGTTCTAAACTGAGTAGCTCTCCTAGTTCCGTTACTTGCTCTTCTAATTTTTGGAGGGCTTGATCTCTTCCAGACAGGGCATATCCCATAAAGAATTGAGAGATGACAAATATCATCAATAAGAAAATTATTACCATTAGCAATGTCGCAAGAGCATCAACAAATCCAGGCCAGATATCTGTCCTTCGGTAGTTTTTGCTAACGGTGTTTGCCAAAGTGGGACCTAGTCTGGAGATTTTGAAGAAGATGCAATTGTCCGGGCCAACAATTTGATTTCACTTCTTAGTTCATTTAACAACTCCACCCTATTAGTTGTTATTTCTTTAAGGATCTGTTCTGTTAGTACTTCAATGTTTTTTATATCTGGCAGCTGTTGATAAAGTTTTTCGGGTGTTTCTGCCGCCAATTTCTCAGAAAGTTTTTCTAAAATATTTTGCAACGCTAATTGATTTTCAGATAAAATCGAGATCGATTTATCGTTTAAGTCTAATTTAGCTTCTAGAGCATTGAGCGTTTCTGATAGTTTAATTAGGATCTCTCCACTTGCTATGCTTGTTTGCTCACTTTTTGTCATTATTCGTTGCATACCCTCTAAACCTTCGGCTGTTTGTTCCAGTAACGCTTCGACAAAATTTAGAGAAGATCCTTCGCCATCAGCTGTAACTGAGCCAGGTGATAAGCGGGTTAGGCCGGATAGCCATTCTTCAAGATCATTGTAAAACCTATTCTGTGCTTGCCCCGCTTGTAAGTCTAAGAAACCCAAAATTAATGATCCAGCTAATCCAAAAAGCGACGAGGAAAATGCTGTCCCCATTCCGTCTAACGGTTTTATAAGTCCATCTTTAAGTTTTGCAAAAACGTCTGAAAAATCGCCACCAGTTACACTGAGACTACCTATTACGTTGCCAATTGAGTTTACTGTTTCCAATAATCCCCAGAATGTACCCAACAAGCCTAAAAAAATTAATAGGCCAATAGTATATCTAGATAGCTCCCGTGATTCGTCTAATCTTGAAGCCATTCCATCCAAAAGTGACCGCATTGAGTGGGTTGACAGACTTATCTTATTTTTTTGGCTGCTCAACATTGTTACCATGGGTGACAGAAGTCTAGGTTCCCTGGCAACAGGAGAGGTTTCTGTATTGAGCCTAAAACGTTCTATCCAATTTACCTCAGGGTATAGCAGAACAACTTGGCGGAAATTATAAAGAACACCTAGTAATAAAACGCCAAGTATTAAACCATTTAAAAAAATATTGGCGGCAAACGCGTCTCTTAGTGGTTCATAAAGGAAAGCTGACAAGCCTATAAGGCCTAATATTACAATTGCCATTCTAACAATAAATCTATCCGGAGAAGTCAACTCTATATCCTCACTATCTGGCCGGTAGTAGCTTATTTCCTCATTATTTTAATTGTACGAACTTATCTAACGTCCGACAATTTTAGATCAACTCGATTGATTTGACCCGAGGTTTCTTTATTCCCAAGTGCCCTGACATCAATTCTAGTTCCCTCAACTCCCTTATCAATAAGATAGCTTCGAATGCTAAGTGCTCTCGACAGAGATAATCTTCTAGCATTAGACGACGACATATTCTTTCCACCAGCGTAGGCTAATAATTGCATTCTAGTAGTTTTTTTAGATTTCAGGTTTTCTGATACTAGGTCTAGTTTCTTTTTCGATGCTATAGTTAGTTTTGCTTCGCCTTGACTAAACATTATACTTTCTGGAAGACTTGGTTCTAGAGTTTTTGTTGGACTAACAATTTTTTTAATCGAATTATCGTCGACCGTTTTCTTTTTAATTTCATTTTTGACCATAGGTTTGCTGGCAGGTGTATTTTTTGGTGAGGGTAAACTGGCAATTTTTGGCAATGCAGAAGCAGCTTGAATATCACTGTCTTTAGTTCCGTCAACTTTTGAATCACTATTAAGTTTTCTTTTTTGCTTATTTTTAAACCTCAATTTTGCCTTTTTAACTGCCACAGGTTTGGCTTGTTTTTGTTTAAGAGCTGGCTTAATTTTCCTCTTTTTGACTGCTGGTTTAGCTAATTTCTTTCCTGGGGGTGCAACTAAGGAAATAGGGTTTAGCTTTGATGCAGATTCGGCTTCCCCAATTAATCGGCTTAGTGGTTTCTTAAGAGGAGCGTCAGCTAAACGATTTCTAAAGCTAGGTTTATAGCTTTGAAAGTTTGTAAAACCCAATCTTCCAGAATTTTGATAACCGTCTAAGACACTAAAATCTACTAAAACATCGTTGGAGCTGTCCCATGGTCTCAATTGTGCTGAGGCGGGGGAAGAAAACAAAAATACCAGGTAACCTAAAAACGGAACAAAAGCCAAAATCCGACACATACTTTTCACTCCTTTTACAGCGACGTAAGACCCAAGTTATCTCTCACAAATATTATTATAACAGCTTTTACCAAGGTTAAAACAAAAGTGAGGGCTTGTCTGCAAAATAAGACGGTTTTTTAATCTAGGACCAATAAAATCCTAAATACAGCTCGGTAAGCGAAATTATTAAAGGTGAAAAGCCCTGCCTAGACGTATAATTTTATTAGTTGGTTCTTAAATCAAAATCATACTTTTAATTTTACTAGGTCTAATAAAGGTTTATGGAGACTGGGATTGGCCGCAATTATACTTCCATTTGTTGCCATATAGTCTTTACCATATAAATCGGTTACTATACCTCCAGCCTCTCTCACAATCAGGATTCCAGCAGCAATATCCCATAGATTCAGTTTATTTTCCCAATATCCTTCAAAACGCCCTGCAGCTACGTATGCTAGGTCTAGGGATGCACTTCCAAATCTTCTAATACCGGCAGACGCTGACATAACGCCCTGCATTTTTTGAAGAAAGTCATTTTGTTCTATTTTTGATAAATTGTTCCCAAATGGAATACCAGTAGCAAAAATTGAGTTTTTTAAGTTTTGTTGGGAAGAAACCCTAACTCTTTGATCATTTAGATATGCACCGGTACCTTTTTCCGCCCAAAATAATTCTTCATTTATGGGATCAAAAATTAATCCTGCGGTGACCTGTCCATATTCCTCTAAAGCTATACAGATGGAAAAATGTGCCAACCCATGTATGAAGTTGGTGGTGCCGTCAATTGGGTCCACAATCCAGCGTCGATTATAATCATTTCCTCTTATCTCGCCAGACTCCTCCATTAAAAATCCGAAATCAGGCCTAGCCTTCCCTAATTCTTCTCTTAAAATTTTTTCTGTTCTAACATCAGCGGCTGTCACAAAATCCCCTGGGCCTTTTTTAGAAATTAATAGGTGTCCTACCTCTCCGTAGTCTCTTTTTAGCCGTATAGAGGCCTTTCTAGCTGCCATTTTCATAACGGTTATGGTTGCTGATTCATTGGCCATGCTTTAGGTAACTCCAGGAAAGATTATGATTTGGCTCGCTCGACGTATGAGCCATCCTCTGTAGAAACAACTATTTTTGTTCCCGGTTCTATATGAGGCGGCACCATGGTCTTTAGGCCATTATCTAGAAGTGCAGGTTTGTAAGAGCTGGTAGCAGTTTGTCCTTTGACCACTGCGTCCGCCTCTACCACAGTACAAATTTTTTGCGAAGGCAATTGTATGTTA
>PTLG01000127.1 GCA_002937995.1 Alphaproteobacteria bacterium MarineAlpha3_Bin7
TTCTTTCATCGGGGATGGCGGTATATATTGGTTTTACAGCTTCCTTTGCTTGCATATTTTCACGTCCAGGAATAAGCAGGCTTGTTAATATTTGTATTTTTTGGGTGATATTTGAATTAATAAGGGGTTGGGCTTTAACAGGCTTTCCTTGGAATCTATTAGCCACGGTTTGGGCAAACGCTCCACAGATGACCCAAATAGCATCCATATTGGGAGTTTTTGGATTAAGCTTCATAACAATGTTATTGGCTTCAAGTGTTGCTGTTTTGGGTCATAAAGAAATAGGTATTCGAAGGAGAATAATATTTTCTTTCTCACTATTTTTGATACCAGTAATCGCTTGGGGTTATGGTGAAGGTAGGTTGTACTATAGTCAGAAACAAAATGTTGCTGGGGTTTTACTTCGGTTAGTCCAGCCGAATATCAATCAAAAAGATAAATGGAAACCACTTCTAATAAACAAACACATAAACACGCTTCTGAGTATGAGTACAAGAAAGTCAGCTAATTTTTCTATTTCACCGACACACATCATTTGGCCGGAAACAGCAACCCCCTTTTATTTGTCTAAGAATAAAGTTGCTGTGGAGCTTTTAGAAAAAATATCACCTAAAAAGGGCGCGCTGATCACAGGGTCTCCTAGAGCTAATATCAAAACTAAAATAGAAAAAAGGATATGGAATAGTATACACGTTATAACTTCTAAGGAGGGTATAATGGATACTTACGACAAGCGTCACTTGGTTCCTTTTGGAGAGTATGTACCTTTTAGACAATTCCTTAAGTTATCGAAAATTGTGGCCGGTAGAATGGATTTCTCGCCAGGAATAGAAACCATATCGCTAAAAGTGCCTAACGCTCCAAAGGCTATTCCGACGATATGTTATGAGGGCATCTTTCAGTTAAAGAATCCAGAACTAGTTGCCAACAGGGGGGTTGGATGGCTGCTAAATTTAACCAATGATGCCTGGTTCGGAACTTCTTCCGGTCCTTACCAACACTTAGAAGCAACCCGTTTTAGGGCTTTGGAGCTTGGTTTGCCTTTGGTGCGTGTTGCTAACACTGGTTTATCGGCAGTTATTGATCCTTACGGCAGAACTATAGTTTCTTCTCGTCTTAATGAAAAAACAACAATTGATAGTATTTTGCCAACAAAGTTAGCGAAAGGTACCATTTTTTCAAAATACGGTAATTGGACCTTGGTCCTATTACTTTTGTTGTTTTTTTCTTTATTAAACTTTAAAACTTTAAAAGCTCTAGTTAATAGGAGTAACCATTGAGTTTTTGTAAAAGCTAGTTTTCATCTTATAATTCTTGACGGTTTGGCCAAACATTGTAAAAGAGTCTTTATTATAATTTTTATGGAAAAATTTCTATTTGTTTAATTTTTGGGGGGGCGTCTAGGTTGGTTGCAAAAAATTATCTCTTTACTAGTGAGTCAGTTTCTGAGGGCCATCCTGACAAGGTGTGTGACCAAATCTCGGACTCTATAGTAGACTTGTATCTCTCAGCCGACTCTCTCTCTCGAGTCGCAGTTGAAACACTCTGCACGACCAATAAGGTTGTCCTAGCGGGGGAAGTTAGGGGACCCAAAGAAATCTCTCATGCAGCCTTGGAGCAGGCCGCCCGAGATTGTGTAAAAAAAATTGGTTATGAACAAGCTGGGTTTCACTGGGAAAAGCTTGATGTTTCCATATATGTTCACTCTCAATCAACCGATATCGCCCAGGGTGTTGATGCATCAGGAGGCAAGGATGAAGGTGCGGGAGATCAAGGCATAATGTTTGGTTATGCTTGTAATGAAACAGAGGCGCTTATGCCTGCCCCAATCTTTTATTCTCATGCTATTTTGGAGCGATTATCTAAAGCCAGGCATTCTGGTGAGGAAGTTGGTTTGGGGCCAGATTCAAAAAGCCAAATTACACTGGCCTATGAAAATGGGAAACCGGTGAGAGCTCATTCAATAGTGGTTTCAACCCAGCATGCTTCCGATCTAAATCAGGAGGATGTGAGGGAAATTGTAAGGCCATACGTTGCTGAAGTTTTGCCCCAGGGATGGATGTGTGACGACTCTGAGTTTTATGTAAACCCTACGGGGAGATTTGTAATAGGTGGTCCTGATGGTGACGCTGGACTGACAGGAAGAAAAATAATTGTTGACACATATGGCGGAGCCGCTTGCCATGGCGGGGGGGCTTTTTCTGGAAAGGACCCCAGTAAAGTTGACAGGTCTGCTGCTTATGCTGCACGCTATTTAGCAAAAAATGTTGTAGCTGCAAAACTCGCAGATAGATGTAGCATACAACTCTCATATGCCATTGGAGTATCTAAACCCCTTTCAGTATACGTAGATTGCCATGGGACGGGGAAACAAGATGAGGAAAAAATATCTAGTCTTATTCAAGAGGCCCTAGATTTGAGTCCTCGAGGTATTAGAGAACACCTGAATTTAAGCCAGCCCATATATGCTCGGACAGCAGCTTATGGTCATTTTGGTAGGCCAGTTGATTCTGATGGGGGTTTTTCATGGGAAAGCACAGATCTCGCAGACCTTTTGAAGGGCTTGGTTTAAATTCATCTGGGTTTTACGGGAGAAGAAAAGGGTATAAGTTAAGTGCCCGCAAGGAAACCTTGTTAAGGGAAGTTTTTCCAAAAATACGTATAGATTTAGATTCCACAAATATACCTTTAGACCCTCAATTGTTATTCAATTTTAGACCTAAGGAAGTATGGCTGGAGATAGGATTTGGGGGTGGAGAGCACATTGCTTATCAATCCCAAGCAAACCCAGACATCGGTATTATAGGTGTAGAACCATTTTTAAATGGATTGGTTTCATTAGTTGATGAAATTGAGAACAAAAACTTAAAAAATATTAGGGTATTTGACAAAGAAATTTCAATACTCTTGGAGAGACTTAAGCCTAATAGTCTAAGCAAAGTGTTTTTGCTTTTTCCAGATCCATGGCCTAAGAAAAAACATTTGAAGAGGAGAATTCTAAATCCTAATTTTTTGAATATTTTGAATCATTTAATGTTGGAGGGCGGGGAATTTCGTTTTTCCTCAGATGATGCCAGTTATACAAGGCTAGTTGTCGAGTTAGCAAGTCTAAGGGAGGATTTTTCTTGGTGTCCAAAAAGCTGCAGAGATTGGCAGTTCAGACCGGAACGTTCAATAGAAACACGTTATGAAAGAAAAGCTATACAACAAGGTAGAAAAAACACTTATATAAGCTTAAGAAAAACAAGCACTCTGTAGTGATCCATTTATAATACTTGTAATTTAATGAAAATTAGAAGATTATGTGCTCTCGATGTTATAAAAAGAGAGTTAGTTTGGATGTGGGTTTGAGGCCCACATTTTTTTTGAATCGGACCTTAACATTGCTAATTTTTTGAATTTTGGTTATTGAGGGAGCCTTTTGGCCCAAATTTTGTGAAGAGTTTTATTGAGCTAGAGAAAACTATAGAAACATTTATAACTTCAAGCTTAGATGGCCTGGGCTATGAACTGGTGCAAGCAAAGGTGCTAGGCCCGCGTGGCGGGTTGTTGCAAATAATGTGTGAAAGAAAAAGTAGAGAAATGATGGCCATAGAGGATTGTGTAACGATTAGCAATGAGGTTAGTGGCGTATTAATTGGAGAGGGGTTATTACCGAAAGATTGGAGACTAGAAGTTAGCTCGCCAGGGGTGGATAGGCCGTTGGTTAAGCCTTCAGATTATGACAGATTTAAGGGGCATGAAATAAGTTTGGAGGTAGAAGTTTTCTCAAAAAAAAAGAAACCAGTTAAGGGAAAGCTGTTAGGTATTTCTGGAAACTTAGTAAAGTTGTTTATGGATGGGGAAACATTCGAATTAGATATCACAACCATTAGGAAAGCAAATTTAGTTGTTGATGATTTAATGGGTGACCCAGGAAAATAAATTGATTTAGGGGAATTGTGTAATGGATGTAGCAGAGAAAGACATAAATTTTAGTAACCACCCCGACTTGTTGCTTGTTGTGGATACCGTGGCTAGGGAAAAAGGCATTGAAAAAGAGGAGGTTTTTGATGCCATGGAGCAAGCTATCCAAAAAGCTGGCCGCACTAAATATGGATATGAGCATGATATCAGAGCAGAAATTGATAGAAAGTCGGGTGAAATCAAGTTAGCAAGATATTTGGAAGTGGCTGATGAAATAGAAAATGAAGTTACTCAGATCACTCTAGATGTAGCCAAGGAAGAAAAGAAGGATGCAGAAATTGGAGATTATCTCATAGACCCTTTGCCTCCGATAGATTTTGGCAGAATAGCTGCGCAAACAGCGAAGCAAGTAATAGTTCAAAAGGTTAGGGAAGCTGAGAGAAAAAGGCAGTTTGCTGAATTTAAGGATAGGGTAGGGGAAGTTATAAATGGTGTAGTAAAGAGAGTGGAATTTGGCAATGTGATTGTAGACCTTGGAGGGAGGGCTGAAGGCGTTATTCGTCGCGATGAGACAATACCAAGGGAACATTTTAATAATGGAGACAGAGTAAGGTCTTATATTTTTGATGTTAGAGAGGATTTGAGGGGTCCGCAAATATTTTTGTCCAGGAATCATCCCCAGTTTATGGTTTGTCTGTTTACTCAAGAAGTGCCTGAAATATATGATTCAATAATTGAAATAAAGTCTGTTTCTCGTGACCCTGGGAGCAGAGCCAAAATAGCTGTTATTTCAAAGGATAGCAGTATTGATCCTGTCGGGGCTTGCGTCGGAATGAGGGGGTCTAGGGTTCAGGCAGTAGTAGCTGAACTTCAGGGTGAAAAAATTGATATAATTCAGTGGTCGGATGAGCCAGCAACCTTCATAGTAAATGCTCTTGCCCCAGCAGAGGTCTCAAAAGTGGTTCTGGATGAGGAAACTAAGAGAATAGAAGTTGTGGTTCCAGACGATCAACTAAGTTTGGCTATAGGCCGTAGAGGGCAAAATGTTAGGCTGGCATCTCAGCTGACAGGTTGGGATATTGATATAATGACCGAGGCGGAGGAGTCAGAAAAAAGAAGTGAGGAGTTTAGAGTTAGATCCCAGGATTTTGTTGAAAAACTTGATGTGGATGAGGTAATTGCTCAGCTTTTGGTAACTGAAGGTTTCTCGACAATAGAAGAGGTAGCTTTCGTGCCAATCGAGGAATTATCGGCTATAGAGGGTTTTGACGAGGAGGTTTGTTCAGAGTTGCAGCAAAGAGCTAAACAATACCTTGAGGATCGCGAGATTAATTTAACCGAGCAAACAAAAAGTGCCGGTGTGGCAGAAGATTTGTCGAACCTGGAGGGGCTAACTAAAGAAATGTTGTTAGTTTTGGCGGAAAATGGCATTAAAACACTAGATAACTTGGCAGACCTTGCTAGTGACGAACTTTTGGAATTTATTCCTGATGGTGAGCTTTCCGAAGAGTCAGCAAATGAAATAATATTAAACGCTAGAGCTCACTGGTTTGACGACGAAGAGATGGACACTGAAAAACCAGAAGACACAAGTGAAGACAGTTAATATTTTAATTAAATGTATTTATTGCTAATAACTAGATATATTGGAAACCAAGATTCATCATAACTACTAAGAAAAGCTACTATGGACGACAATAAAGATAAAAATAAGAATAAATTAAGTTTATCTAAACCTGGAAAGCTGGAAATAAGAAAAACAGTTGAGGGGGGGCAGGTCCGCCAGAAGTTTTCTCATGGCAGGTCGAAAGTTGTGACTGTAGAGGTTAAGAAAAAGCGTACATTTGCTCCTGGTTCGGGCGGTGATATGGCTGAAATAAAGCCAACCACAGAAATTGATATAGAAGAGCCCCAGGTTGCCGAAGCAGATGAAATTCTGGGTCGAACAGAGACTTTGGAGAGTGATGGTGAGGGTGGTTTAACAGAACAAGAACGGGCCGTGAGAGCTAGCGCGCTAGAGGAGGCGCTGCGAAAGGATGGGGAGGAAAATGAGTCGACTGTTGAGAAAGAAAAATCTCAGGAGGAGGCGCCAAAAACGATCGTAGAGGAAGTAGAAATAGCGGCCCTTAATGTTGATGTAGAAAAAGAAGCCCCGACAGACTTGGAAAAGACGGACGGTTCTCCTGCAACGCCCGCCAACACAAAATTTAAGTCTAAGAAAGTTGCTAGTGATCTCTCAGAAATAGAGTCAGAGGATGAAGCAAAAAAGGGAAAGCTTGGAAAAAAAGTCCCAGCGAGCATCAGAAGGGGTGAGCCTCGACGTAGGTCTGGAAAGCTAACAATAGCTGATGCACTAGACGAAACAGAGAGAGTTAGATCACTCGCTTCACTTCGAAGGGCCAGAGAAAAGAAGAAAAAAAGAGAAGGCCCTATAGAGCATACAAAAGTATTTAGAGAGGTAACAATTCCCGAGACAATCACAGTTCAACAATTGGCAAATCGAATGGCTGAGAGGGGAACCCAGGTCGTAAGTGTTTTGATGAACATGGGCGTGATGGCAAATATTCAGCAGTCAATTGACGGTGATACAGCGCAGTTGGTTGCAGAAGAGCTTGGCCATCAGGTAAAAAGAGTTAGTGAATCAGATGTTGAAATAGGATTAGAGGGTGGCGTAGACAATGAGGAGCAATTAGTTGCGCGGCCAGCAATAGTTACCGTAATGGGTCATGTGGACCACGGTAAAACTTCTTTGCTTGACGCTTTAAGGGAGACAAGCGTTGTTGCGGGAGAGGCTGGGGGAATTACTCAACATATTGGAGCATATCAAATCCAGACAGATCAAGGAAGTGGAAGGGTTACCCTAATTGATACACCGGGACACCAGGCTTTTACAGAGATGAGATCGCGGGGCGCCAGTGTTACAGACATAGTTGTTTTGGTCGTGGCGGCTAACGATGGCATTATGCCTCAAACGGTCGAAGCCATAGATCATTCAAGGGCAGCAGGCGCACCTATAATTATAGCTATAAACAAAATAGATTTACCTGAGTCGGATCCCAACAAAGTGCGGACACAGCTCTTGGAGCATGAGATAGTAACAGAGGCTATGGGTGGTGATGTTCTTGATGTAGAGGTGTCGGCTTTACAAAAAATGAATTTAGATAAGTTGGTGGAACTAATTGCACTTCAGGCAGAAATATTAGACCTAAAAGCTAATCCCAATCGTGCCGCTGAGGGGTCGATCATTGAGAGCAAACTTGAACAAGGAAGGGGTCCAGTGGCAACGATTCTAGTGAAGAAGGGTACACTTAGAATAGGGGATGTTTTTGTTGCGGGAAGTCAATGGGGTCGAGTAAGGTCTCTAGTCAGCGACACTGGCTCTGAGGTCTCAACTGCGGGTCCATCTGATCCCGTCGAAGTTGTGGGACTTAACGGCTCTCCTAATCCGGGAGATATATTCGTTGTTGTGGATAGTGAGTCTAGAGCCAGGGAAATAGCTGAATTTAGGGAAAATAAGAATAGAGCAATTAAAACCGCGGTCGCACCTCAGGGTACGTTGGACGAAATGTTTAGTGCAATTAAATCCGGGGAAAGTAAGGAGTTACAATTAGTAATAAAGGGTGATGTTCAGGGTTCTGTAGAGGCGATAATAGGTTTAATTAAAAATTTGGACCAGGAAGAGGTAAAAGTAAGAATTCTACATCAGGGTGTAGGGGGAATTAGTAAATCAGATGTTCAGCTTGCGAATGCTAGTGGCGGGGTTGTTTTTGGTTTTAATGTAAGGGCAAACAAACAGGCGATGGAATTATCTGAGGTAGAGGGT
>PTLG01000128.1 GCA_002937995.1 Alphaproteobacteria bacterium MarineAlpha3_Bin7
ATTGATTTACAATATTGATTTCTAATCTCGAATCTCATATCAAATTCTTATGAAAAAAACATTAGATATTCAGAGTATGACAGGTTTTGCACAAGGTTCTGGAACCTTGAGTGATTTTAGCTGGGTTTGGGAAACAAAAAGCCTAAATTCAAAAGGGTTAGATATTAGAGTTCGCCTTCCCAATGGTTTTAGTGAGTTAGAACAAGCAGCGAGGGAGTATGTAAAAAAGTTTTTTAAAAGGGGGTCTTTTGGATTAATTCTAAACATAACCCAGGCTGGTTTAGAGCAAAAATATTTTATTAATAACAGGTTTCTAGGTGAGTTGGTACTGGCCTCTGAGAAATTAGCAAAAGAGACGGGAGGCAGGGAACATAGTGTTGATAATTTGTTTTCGGTGAAAGGGGTAGTCGAAGCTGAAGAAATGGGACCTGACCCCGAGATAAAGGTTAAACGAAAGCTAATTTTGGAAAGTTTAGAGGATACTCTGCATGATTTGCTATCAGAGAGACTATCTGAGGGACAGAAAATATATCAAATTGTACAAAAATTTTTAATTTCTTTATTAAAGCTGATTGATAAGGCTGAAGACCTTATATTAAACGAAAAAGAATCTTTAAGGAACTCTATACTTGAAAAAATAGACTATGTATCGAAATTAGATATTAAACTACCTGAGGAGAGGATTGCTCAAGAAGTGGCTATTTTGCTAATCAAAGGTGACGTTAGGGAAGAACTAGATAGGTTAAGGATGCACATAGATTCTTTAGAAAAGTTGTTGGCTAATGGAGGGGTCATTGGACGTAAGCTAGATTTTGCATGTCAAGAACTCGGCAGAGAGGCTAATACAATTTGCTCCAAAACAAATAATATTGAATTATCTCGAATTGGGATTGAGCTAAAAATACTAGTAGATGAAATAAGAGAACAGGTGCAAAACATTGAGTAGCGATAATTCTTTATATAAGGCCTATGGAAGGCGAGGGTTAATGCTAGTTTTATCGTCTCCGTCTGGGGCCGGTAAGACTACTTTGTCTAAAAAACTAGTAGAATTAGACTCTAATTTAATTATGTCGACCTCTTTTACTACCAGAACGAAAAGGGTCGGGGAGAAAGACGGTCAAGACTATCATTTTGTTAAGGTGGGTGATTTTAAGGAAATGATAGGGGAGAATCAGCTGTTGGAATATGCTCTGGTTTTTGGCAATTATTATGGCACACCTCGGCTTCCAGTGGAAAAATATCTGGCACAAGGAAAAGATGTTGTGTTTGACATAGATTGGCAAGGAGCTCAGCAACTTGCGCAGCAAAAAGGTTCTGTAGAGGATGTTGTGAGTGTTTTCATCCTTCCACCTAGTGCGAGTGAATTGGAGAGTCGCTTAAAGTCGCGCAATCAAGATTCTATCAGTGAGGTTGAGTCTAGAATGTCTCAAGCTGCTAGCGAACTCAGTCACTACGATGAATATAATTATATCATGGTCAATAATGAAATAGAAGAAAGTATAAAAACGTTAAAGGCAATTGTGAAAGCTGAGAGGCTTAAAACAAGTCGTCAAACTGATTTACACAAATTTGTTGAGAGCCTTACGGGTTAATTCTTTGCTCCAAGTCAATAGCTAAACTCCAAAATTGCTCAACACTTAAATCCTGGGCCCTACTTTTTGGGTCAATATTTAGAACATTAAAATCAAACATAAAAGTTTTGAGGGAACTCCGAAGCATTTTACGGCGTTGTCCGAAAGCAGCTCTGGTTACTTGTTCTAGGCTTTTCCAATCTGCCGTATACCGTTTTGTTTTTGGCCTAAAAATAACTATGGTTGATAAGACTTTGGGTGGTGGAAAAAATGCTTTTTTATTAACATGGAACTCTATACTCACGTCACACAGTGATTGCGCCATTATTGAAAGCCTTCCATAATTTTGAGTCTTAGGCCGAGCAACAAGTCGATCTGCCACTTCTTTTTGGAACATTAGAGTCATCTGGGAAATATAATCTATCTGTTGAAGGTATTTGATTAATAGTGGCACTGAAATATTGTATGGTAAGTTTGATACAATCTTTAATTTGGCGTCTTTTGATTTTGGTAAGTTAAATTCTAGTGCATCTCCCTCTATTAAAACTAGCCTATCATTATACTTCGTAGCTAAATTAGCGAGCTCCTTCAGGCAGCGTCTGTCTTTTTCTATACTTATAAGTTTTTTTGCACCATGTTCTAGTATAGACTTCGTCAAACTCCCGGGCCCAGGTCCAATTTCCAATACATTACAAGATTTAACATTTGCTGCACGGGCTATGCGATCAGCAATATTTTTATCGTGCAGGAAATGTTGACCTAATGACTTTTTTGCTTTCAAAATATAGCTAGCCACTTTTAGTTTGAATCCTTCGCTTCTACTATTTAATTGACAGTTAGGAGTTCTCTTTTGCTACCAATGTGCATAGTTTTTACTGTTTTTATAGCCTCAACTAGGCTTTTTTCAGAAGCTTCACCAGTTCCTGCTATATCTATACCCGTACCATGGTCTGGAGAAGTTCTAATGAAGGGAAGTCCAATGGAAACATTTACTGTTTCCTCAAAATCTATTGCTTTAATTGGTATTAGCCCTTGGTCATGATACATACAAATTACGATATCATAGTTTTTTCTAGCTTTTTCAGAGAATAAACTATCTGGTGCAAATGGGCCTTTAACATTGACGCCTTTTTCAATTAAATGGTCGACAGCTGGAGCAATAATACTCCTTTCTTCATTACCCATTGAACCATCCTCCCCTGCGTGTGGGTTTATGCCAGCAATCGCTATTCTTGGTTTTTTGAGATTAAAATATTTTTTTAGGCTAGTTTCTGCTAAAAACGTACAATTAATAATATTCTCTAAAGATATTTCTTTAATTGATTCAGATAGGCTTTTGTGACCTGTTACGCATGCTACCCTTAATTGGGGTGAAATAAACATCATCAACGGTGGCAGATCTGTACCAGCTAAATGCCCAAAAAATTCAGTATGTCCTGGGAAATCAAAACCTGATTCGTACAAAACTGATTTTTGTATTGGGTTAGTTACGACGCCTAAAACCTGTTCAGACATGGCATATTTAGATGCAGTTTTAATTGATTCTATTACTGCCTTGCTATTTTTTAATTCAGGGGAACCTAATTTGCTTGTCACACTATTTTTTAATGGCAGAACAGGTAAAAATTTATCAAAGCAGTTTATCGTCTCAGATGGATTAGAAATTTCTTTAACCTTAATTTCAAATGCCATGGTTTGAGCTAATTTTCTTATTCTTTCTGGGTCATCAATCAAGAAAAAAGGCCACAATTCACTTTTGTAATTTTTCCATGCTTTAATTGTAATTTCCCCACCTATACCAGATGGTTCTCCCATTGTAAGGGCTATCGGTGCTACTGTATGACTCATTTTCTTAGCTCTATGAAGCTGGAGCGTCTAAGATTAATTAACTTACGCTTAGATATCAATTTGGCCCGTTCTTCAGACAATTTCGCTTTTATCGTGTTTCTAAAAGCTTTATCGTCATCCATAAATCGCCTCTGACAAACCATCAATAATAATACGCCACTTTTAGTCATTATTGGCTTACTGGCACTCTTAAGTGGCAGACTGAGAGCATATTTTCTAATTAACCTATTTAAATCTTTAACTTTTATATTTTCTAGTTTTGTAGGCTGAAGGTTTCCTATATCTTTTCTGTATTTTTTCATATCATCGCAGTTTTCAGCAGTTTGAAATACAGCTTTTGCCAAGTTTATCTGTACTTCTAAGTCTTGCTTTGTTTGTTTCTTTTTGAATGGTAAAAATATTTGTTCCATAGAGACAATGGTCTCACCCATATTTATACCCTGGCCCAATCTTTTATCGTTTAGTTTAATTAGATAAAACCCTCCTGTAACTTTTACTGGCCTAGAGACTTGATTTATTTTCATTTTAGAAACTACTGAAAACAGAGTTTCGTCTAGCTGGTTACTTCTAACCCACCCTAAACTACCACCTTTTGAAGCAGATGGGCTTTGGGAAAACGTTCTAGCAAGCCAATTAAATTTAGCCCCATCCTTTATCTGGTTTCTTATTTGATCAGACACTTGTTTTGGAGAAGATTTCGCAGTTTCCATATTAGATGAGATAAAAATCTCAGAAATATTATACTCAAGTTTGCCTTCCCCTATTTTTATTTGCTGAATTTGATCATCTATATCCTTTTCAGAAACACCGCCAGATTTTAAAAATGATTGTCTAATAATTTGACGCCAAGCAAGTCGGGCCTCTAGTTGTTTTTTAAAAGTGTTAGGATCAATTTTATTCCTTATTAGGTTTTCTATCAGTTCCCCGGCTTTCATCTTATTTCTTTTCTCTAGACCCTTTATTACATTGTTTATCATTTCTGATGTTATCAAAATATTTTGTCGCTTTGCTTCTTGTAGTTTTAGCCGATCAACTATCAAAAGCTGCAATATCTGAAATTTTATTGAGTCTACAGTACTTTTTTTGTTGGGAAGCTTGGATGAAAAAACCACAAAGTTAATGCGACTCTGTAGGTCATGGACTGAAATAACCTCATCGTTAACAATTGCTGCAATAAAAGAAGAGCCATTACTAAAGTTTTGGTTTGAGGAAAAATAAATTCCTAAAGTAACCAATAGAGCCGGTAAACACTTTAGAGATATTTTTGGAATAGAAAATTGCAACCAATAACTTTTGTGCCGATAACCGAAATTTTTTAACCTAAAACAGAGCAGCTTGAACATCTCCCAATGTTTTAAAATTTAATTGAAGCATTATACTATCGCTTGGCTCAAGTTCCCTATCACTAAAAAAATCTCTTTTTAATATAGTCTTAAAGGTAAAGCACTCACACTCAAAGGCGGTATCAAAAGCTAATGAACGAACTCCGCCATCATCATTTAGGTCATAAATTGTTGAGAAACTGCTGCTCCAAAGTCTATCCCATTTTGCAAATATAGAACCAGAAAACTCTTCTCTACTGGCAAATTCGGAATTTTCTTGGCGATCAAAAAAAATGTAATTTGCTGTTAATTTAGTAGAAGGTGGTCCGACAGTTAACAAAATTTCGGAGCGGTTGGGTGACAAATCTTCGTGTGATAAACGGGTTCTGTAGTTAAAATTTAGGTGCTCACCAGGAAAGATATTTAAACTACCGACCAAGTCTGAAAAATTATCTTCCAGACCAGAATTTTTAGCAAAAGTATCATCCGCTCTAAAACGGTAGCTTTGGCCCAATGAAATAGAACTCTGACCACCACCGTTTCCAAACGCTCCCCATTTGAGACCATAAGTGATGCGTGAGCCCCCTTCTACCCTATCTAATCCCGCAAAACGGTTGGTATTAAACAAATTTATTTCATCCAGTTCAAAATCTATACTGTCCTCATTTTTGATTTTTCTCGGGTTGCCTCCATTAGGGGAAATAATCATTGAAGCCTTAGGTTCTAAAAGCTGAGTAACTTTTGGACTAACCTTAGTCAACGGATAACTCCAATTTACATAAGCTTTGGGGTGGAGCCTACCTGTTATGCCATGCGGACTGCTATCAGGGTTGCGAGTTTTGGTTATATGATAAAGATCGCTTCTTAAAGCTAAATTAAAATCTATTAACTGTCCCGATTTAGATAGAGTAGGATATGTCCAATGGCTATCTAGAGAGAGTCTCCTAGTATCAGTGTTCTGTGTTTTGGTAAGTGCGAGGGCGTTAAAATTAATTTTTGTTGTCGACCCAGAACTCTCCGGCTCACTTTGATAATTATAATCAATCATTGGTAAAACAATAGGAATGTCACCTTGTTTGTCTGTTTCTTGAATTCCTTGAGTAAAATAAGAGTCTATTTTTGCATAGTCTCTTCCTTTAAACCCTTCAGCAAAGATCCTAGAATTCAGGCTTTTTGAAGTGTTGATTTTATATCTTCTCAAGTATGTATCATCCGAGCTTCTTTTTATATCTACACCTGCTCGCCAAATATCATTAACATCTCTTCTATATTGTGAGTCAACATAACCTAGAAATTTATCATTAGAGTCATAGGCAACAAATATTTTGTTATCTAACCTGCTATTGTTTTGAAGAGAACGATATTCTGTACTTAATTGTAACCTTTCTTTGCTTGTTGCTGTTGGGGTGACAGTTAAATCCTTATTTGGACCCAAATCTATAAAATACGGCAGAGATATTAGTGAACCAAGAGTCGAAGATCCCCCAAATTTAGGCGCTAAGAATCCAGACTTCCTCTTAACGGTCGGATCAGGATGGGAAAAATAAGGTGTGTAGGCTACAGGTACGCCAAGAACTTCTAGCTTTGCATCCCTATATTTCATTTTCTTCCCTTTTTGGTCATGAACCACTTTTTTCGCTTTTATTTGCCAAAAAGGTTCTTTACCTCTCCTATTTCCACAGTCGTTACATGGAGAGTAAACAGCATAATTTATAGTGGTTTCATTACCAAATTTTCTTGTTGCTCCCTTTGCAGCTAATCTAGAATTGTCGGCAAATCTAATTTGGAGATCACGAATTACGCCTTCTTTTAGATCACCAGAAAGCTGCATGCTTTTTGCAAAAAGTACGTCACCAGATGGTTCTAATAATGTTACGTTCCCCTCAGCTGTAACTAAGTTTCTTCGTTCTTCATAAAAAACTGAATCGGCCATAAGAATACGCTTACCTTGGGTTATTTCCACATTTCCCAGAGCTTCAACCCTATTATTTTTGTCATTATAAGTAAGTTTTTCTGCCGAAAAAAGGATTGGAGAATTTGAACTGCTAATTTCTTTAGCTACCGCCCAATATGAAGACAGATAGACCAACAGGGCTGTATATGAAACAAATTTTACTAATTTAAACATAATTAACCATCTTCAAGATGAAACACCATAGCTAGCCCCAATAGAAAGCAAATTCCCGAAGGAGCCCAAGCTGCTAGTACAATAGGTATACTTTGTCTGAAACCTAAAGCAGTAATTAAATCGGAGATAAAGTAAAGAAGAAAGCCCGTCAAGACCCCACCAATAACTAAATACCCTGAATTTGTTCTTATTGATTGTTTTATTGTAAATGTAGCAGCTATTAATACCATAGCAATTAGTAAAAGTGGAGTCGCTAGGAGCGAATGCCAATATAGCCTATGCCTTAAGGCAGAAAAACCAGCTTTATCTAAATCTTCTATAAAATCTGGTAAATCCCAAAATGACAAGGTCTCAGGTTGAGCAAAACTATCGTGTACCTTTTCTAATGTAATATCCGTTGGGAGCCACATTTCTTTTTGGAATTGTGGTAGGTCTGAGTTACGTTTGTGAATCCAGGCTTTCTGTAGGTACCAGAACCCATCTTCTAGATCAGCTTTTTGAGCACTTATTCTCTGACTATACTTATTCTTTCCTTCATAAACGAATACCGTAACGTCTTCTAATTTTATAATATTACCACTGAGACGAAGCTTGGTTGAATGGATAACTGATTGGTTTTTTTTATAAGCTTGTCTCAGCCAAAGTCCAGAGTCAGATATTTTTAGCGTACTCGATAACCCCTTAATTTTAGTTGCATTAAGTCGCTCAAACTCTGATAGCATCGCTGACCCTAGTGGGCTTAATAAACCTATCTTAAAAAAACCTAAAACCATCGCAGCACAGAGTAC
>PTLG01000129.1 GCA_002937995.1 Alphaproteobacteria bacterium MarineAlpha3_Bin7
AACCAGCCGAGTCTAACGTCTTGCCATCAAATGCAGATGTTAAGTCAAATTTAACGAAAAGTATAGAATTGGGAATACCCCTGCTGTCTGCCGCAATGGATACCGTGACCGAGAGTAATTTAGCCATAGCTATGGCACAGCAAGGAGGAATTGGCGTCATTCACAAAAACTTAAGTCCTGAACTGCAGTCTGAAGAGGTAAAGAGGGTTAAAAAGTTTGAGTCTGGTATGGTAATTAATCCGATAACACTAACGCCAGACATGCAACTATCAGAAGTAAAAAATCTAACAAAAAAATTTGGTTTTTCTGGCTTTCCAGTAACCGAAGAAGCAGGTGGAAAGTTAGTTGGTATATTAACAAATCGGGACACTAGATTTGCTAATAATCCTGATCAACTAGTAAAAGAACTTATGACTGCTCATCTAGATGAAAAACCATTAGTCACAGTGGAAGAAGGGATTAAATTAGATGAGGCAAAAGTATTACTACATCAATACAGATTAGAAAAACTAGTGGTAGTTGACGATCAGTCCCGTTGTGTAGGCCTTATTACTGTTAAAGATATCGAAAAAGCCCAAGCGTATCCGGACGCATGTAAAGACCAAAAAGGCCGATTGAGAGTAGCGGCTGCAACTGGCATCGGTAGCAAGGGTTACGAGAGGGCTGAACGACTAGTAGACTCTGAAGTGGATTTGATAGTAGTAGATACTGCCCACGGCCACTCAGAGGGCGTCATTGAAGCTGTAAAAAAAATAAAAAAGATCAAGAATTGTGCTCCAATTCTCGCTGGAAACATAGCCACCTCAGAGGGTGCGAAAGCCTTAATTGACGCTGGAGCCGATGCTATTAAGGTTGGTATTGGGCCCGGAACTATTTGTACTACTAGGATGGTGGCTGGTGTGGGTGTTCCTCAGTTTTCTGCCATAGTTGAAACTTCTGAAACTGCAAAGAAAGCTAATATCCATGTAGTGGCTGACGGGGGCGTAAAATATTCTGGGGACGTTGCTAAAGCCATTGCAGCTGGAGCAGATTCAGTAATGATTGGCTCTCTCTTTGCCGGCACTGAAGAAAGTCCTGGTGAAGTATTTCTTTATCAGGGAAGGTCGTATAAATCCTACAGGGGAATGGGTTCACTTGCTGCCATGACAACAGGATCTGCTGATAGATATTTCCAAGAAGAAATATATGATTCCCAGAAGTTAGTTCCTGAGGGAGTAGAGGGGAGAGTTCCATTTAAAGGGCCGGTTTCCGATGTCATTTACCAGTTAGTAGGGGGGTTGCGAGCCTCGATGGGATACACTGGCAACAAAACAATTAGAGAAATGCAATCAAACTGTAAATTTAGAAGAATTACGGCTGCTGGACTTAGGGAAGGCCACGTGCATGACGTGAAAATAACTAGAGAAGCTCCAAATTATCGTCTTGAAGAGTAAAACAGTATATAACTTTAATGAGATCTAGTGCCCGCCTGCAAACAACTATTGAACTGGTTGATAAAATTAATATCTCTACAAACCAGTCCGCCAATAAAATTATCAGCAATCACTTTAGGAAAAATAGATATATTGGCGCCAAAGATAGAAGACAGATTTCTCTAACACTTTTCTCTATAATTCGTAATCAAGCAAAATTAACTTGGGTGGCAGGATCTCAATCGGCACGTCTTTTAGCTATAGCACACCACACGATCATCGAAAATCTATCCAAAGATCAAATACTCTCGTTATTTGATGGCAGTGAATATGGACCTAATTCTCTAGCAGAAAATGAACTGGTATTTTTAGACAAGATTTTTAAAAAGCCCCTCAAAATAGAAGAAATGCCGAATTGGTGTCAAATAGAGATGCCAGAATGGATTATGAGTGATTTGACTAAAAAGTGGGGATCCACCCTTTTTGAGGAAACGCTAGCTTTAAATACCCCTGCCCCTATGGATCTTCGTGTAAATTTACTCAAAACAGACAGATTGTTAGTAAGAGATAAACTGGAGAAAGAAGGTATAAATCCCAAATTGACACAATATTCCTCCGTAGGGCTCAGAATTGAACACCGTGTGAATATTTTAGGTTCTGATCTATTTAAGAATGGATTAGTAGAAATCCAAGACGAAGGTTCTCAGCTTGTTTCATTACTCGTAGACCCGCAGCCAAATATGCTAGTAATTGATTTATGTGCGGGTAGCGGTGGTAAGACGCTTGCTATGGCACCAATTATGGAAAATACAGGTAAGATTTTTGCTTGTGACATAAATGAAAAAAGGCTGTCAAGATTACTACCAAGGTTAAAAAGGGCCCACGTGACAAATGTCAGTAAAGTACTATTAACTGGGTTGGACGATAGTTTTTATACAGAATTCGATAGCTCTGCTGATCGGGTAGTTGTTGACGTCCCATGTTCTGGAAGCGGCGTCTGGCGGCGAAATCCGGACGAAAAATGGAAATTAAGTACTGAACAGTTGAGCAATTACGTAAAAGAACAGTCAAAACTTATACAAACTGGTGCTAAGCTGGTTTCTCAATCGGGTCGTTTAATTTATATAACCTGCTCAATACTACCCATTGAGAATGAGGATCAAATAAATACGTTTCTCTCTAAAAACAAAAACTTTAGGTTAATTAATATTAAAAATATATGGCAAAATTTAATAGGTAAAATTTCCCCAACTATAGAAAATAAATTTCTAAATTTGACTCCATTTTCTTCACACACTGACGGTTTCTTTTGTGCAATAATGGAAAGAGTGGATTAGTAAGTATTATTTTTATTAGGAAGACCATGCATCAGATTGTCTTAATAATTGACTTTGGCTCCCAAGTAACTCAGTTAATCGCGAGAAGGGTCCGGGAACTCGGAGTTTACTCGGAGATAATTCCCTGTACTAAAGCAACCCCAGAATCAATAGGTAAAATGGCACCAAAAGGGATCATATTGTCAGGAGGCCCAGCCTCCGTGACAGAGAATAATGCGCCAAAAGTAAGCCCCAAACTATTTGATATGAACATTCCGATATTAGGTATTTGTTATGGTCAACAAACCATGGTTCAGGAACTTGGAGGTAAAGTTGACATATCGGATATAAGAGAATTTGGCAGGGCAAAACTCAAACTCGAGACAAGTTGTCGTCTATTTAGCGATCAGTGGAAAATTGGCAGCGAGCAAGATGTATGGATGAGCCATGGAGATAAGGTAACAGAATTGCCAAAAGGGTTTTTAGTTGTCGGGAGTAGCCCAGCCGCCCCTTTTGCTGCAATTGCTGACGAAAATAGAATGTTTTATGGGGTTCAGTTCCACCCCGAGGTTATTCACACTCCAAAAGGGACAGAAATGATCTCAAATTTTGTGACAGATATTTGTGAATGTGACAGTAATTGGACTATGAGTAGATTCAAAGAAGATGCCATAAAACAGATCCGAGAGGAGGTGGGCAGCGAAAAAGTTATCTGTGGGCTATCGGGCGGAGTAGATTCCTCTGTGACGGCCTCACTCGTTTTTGAGGCTGTTGGTGATCAATTGACTTGCGTAATAGTTGACACAGGCACAATGAGATCAGGAGAAGTTGAGGAAGTGGTCCAACTATTTCGAGATAACTATAATATTCCCCTTGTTCATAGAGATGCATCAAAGCTTTTTCTTGATAAGCTCTCTGGTGTTACAGATCCGGAAGAAAAGCGAAAAATTATTGGCTACAATTTTATTGAAGTTTTTGAAAAAGAGGCAAAAACCATTGGTAATGCAAAATACCTAGCCCAGGGAACACTCTATCCTGATGTTATTGAGAGCATTTCCTTTCACGGTGGACCAAGCGCGTCAATAAAATCACACCACAATGTAGGCGGTTTACCAGAAAAGATGAAACTTAAATTGATAGAACCACTGAAAGAACTATTTAAAGATGAAGTTCGGCAATTGGGAAGAGAACTTGATCTGCCTGCTAGTTTTATAGAGAGGCACCCATTTCCGGGACCAGGTCTTGCCATACGAATACCAGGCGAAATAACACGCGAAAAACTTGATATTTTAAGAAAGGCAGATGCTATTTTTATTAATGAACTAAAAAATCGGGATTTATACCAACATATATGGCAAGCATTTGCCGTGTTATTACCGGTGAGCACCGTTGGCGTTATGGGAGATGCTAGGACATATGAGTGTGTTTGCGCCCTCAGAGCAGTCACTTCAACAGACGGCATGACAGCCGACTTTTACCATTTTAAAATGGACGACCTTGCAGATATAACAAATCGAATAATTAATGAAGTAGAAGGTATCAATCGTGTGGTCTACGATACAACCTCAAAACCACCTGGAACCATCGAGTGGGAATAACTATTAAAGTGTTATAACTTGATCCGGTGGGTTCGCACCTAGTGCCTAGCATTCTTTATATTCCTTCAACTACAATCAAATCACCCGTTGATTTGCTGAGTCTTTTTTCTTACATTTAGACAAGATATTGCACAAGTATGCGACTACTAATTCTCTTACTTACTCGTAATTTTTCTATGGTAACAGAGAAGCAGGACTTTGCTGAAGTACGGAAGAGCAAATGAATAAGTTACTCAAAGAGACTGTGAATGTTGTACAGTCAGCCAAATTTGATATTTCATTTACAATGCTTGAAGTTGGAGCTGTTTCCTTGAGTGAATCTCCTGAACGTTTCTACGAACTTCTCGATTATTTTCCTGATTCAAAAATAATTGGATTTGAGTTAGATGAAGAGGTTTGCAACGAAATGAACTCTAAGGCACGAAAAGGGATCCAATATTTTCCGTATGCACTGGGAGAGTCAAACGAGACACGTCAACTGTATATAACCAATCATCCAATGTGCACGAGTTTATACAAACCTAATGAAAAACTCCTTTCCTTATATCAAAACATGGAAGTGGCATATCTTAAAACTGAAACTAGCGTGGAAACTGTTTCGTTAGATCATTTTGTTAAAAGTAATAATTTAGGTAAGATTGATTTCATCAAAATTGATGTTCAAGGTGCTGAACTAGATATTTTCAAAGGTGGAACTAAAACTTTAAGTGATGTCCTTAAAATAGTATGTGAAGTTGAATTTATTGAGCATTATGAAAATCAACCCCTTTTTGGGGATGTTTGCGAGTTTTTGGCAAGAGAAGATTTGATGTTTAACAAATTTTTAGGATTTGGTGGACGAGCCTTGAAACCTATTGTACTTCAAAACAATCCGAACTATGCTTCCCAATATATTTGGTCGGATGCCGTTTATATTAAGCACGTGTTAAAAATCCCTGAACTTGATAATGCAAAGCTACTTAAATTAGCTGTACTATCGGCAGTTTATGGCAGTGCAGATCTTGTGCATTATTGTTTATCAATTTTCGACAAAAAAAATTCGTCATCTCTTTCAAAATTATTTATAGGAACTGCTTAAACGCTACAACCTTAAAGCCGCCTGGAATCATTGTTACCAACGAAATTTCAGAGTATAATCTAAAGGCAGCACTTTAAATTGGGTCTGTTGATTATGTTAAAATATATAAGAATAACACTATCCCTGCTAATAGTTACCTATCTCCTCTACCCTGACTCATCAAGATCAGAACCAATTAAACATGAGATTTCTTATCCAGACGGAAATGGGCCATTCCCTGCAGTGATAACACTGCATACAAGTGGCGACTTCTATGTAACAAAAAAATGGATTAAGAATTTTAGTAGTAAGGCTTGGACAAATGCAGGATACGTCGTCTATGCTCCTGACTTTTTTACAAGGCACGGCCTTACTCCTAAAACCAGAATGGAGACCTTCAGTACCTACAGAGTGAAAATTGAGAGAGAACTCTCAGAAATTGTCCAACTGGCAAAAAATAATCCAAAAGTCCACCATAAAAACATATTTGCCGTAGGTTTCTCCAATGGTGGATTCTGGGCGAGTTTTCTCGCAGGAACTGAAAAAATCACCGCTGGAGCTTCCCACTATGGGGTATGGAAAGGTAATATGGGACGTAAAATTACGAACCCCTATCCAATGAAATATTTTTCAGAGAAGAGCTCGCCAATGTTAGCTCTGCATGGAGAAGATGATGGCACTCAAAAAATGCTATTTGTCGAAGATGCATGGGACAGGATAAAGAATAATGAGGGAAAACTGGCAACTCACGTCTATCCTGGTACTGACCATGCATGGGATAGTAAAATAGATGGCAAATAACGAAGTATATGAAGTCTTTTGGCCTGGGGGACCTAGTGCAGTACACACTGTTCCTTCTGCGCCACGAACTGATTTAACTGGAAAACGAATTGGATTTCTCTGGGACTATGTATTTAGGGGCGAGGAAATTTTTCCAATTCTAAAAAAAAGTATCTCAGAGCGATACGAAAACGTTGAATTTGTTAGTTATGAAAAATTCGGATCAACTTTTGGTGGAGATGAGCACGCTGTACTGAATGCATTACCTAAACTTCTCCAAAAGTTGAAAATTGATGCTGTTATATCTGGTATTGGGTGTTGAGGTGCTTGTACGCCCGCCGTGATGCGGGCAAGCGCAATTGTCGAGAAAGTTGGAATTCCAACAGCTACATTGGTATGTGATGGCTTTTTGGGTCAGGCTGCGGCCATAACCCCAGGGTTGGGCATTGAATCTTTACCAATCGCTCGAATAGTTGGTCATGTTGATGGACAGTCACACCAAGAATTAAAGCAAAATGTTGAAGAGACAACAGTAGCAGAAGTTATAGAGAGCCTGATAAACGCACCCTCTGCCAAGGCAATATCTAATTTCTATCAGGATAATGAAATCGCTGCACAAGGCTCTTTTGATGACATTAATGCAGTCTTCGAAGAGAAAGGATGGAGCGATGGTATTCCAATCATTCCACCGACAGCTGACCGAGTAGCGCTATTTTTAGAACAAACACCCGACGACCCGAACAGAATTATAGGCGTTTTAAAGCCTTCGGGTTCAGCAGCAACAGTTAGGAACGTTGCCATAAATGGAATTATGGCTAACTGCCGCCCAGAATATATGCCTGTTCTGGTAGCCATTGCAGAAGTTCTTTCTGATCCTGAGTACGGCGTAGAGCATAGCGGTGATACTACTGGCGGCGAGGCACTGATCATCCTGAATGGCCCTATAATTAAAACTCAAAAATTTAACTGCACTGGTGCAGCACTGCGCGACGGATATCGGGCAAATACAAGCGTTGGTCGCTTTCTTCGACTATATCTACGGAATGTTGCAGGTATTCGACCGGATGGAGCTGATAAGGTAACGTTTGGTCACACCTGGCGCGTTGTTTTAGCCGAAAATGAGAGAGAGTTACAAAATATAGGTTGGCAACCATTCAGTTCAGATCAAGGGTTTCGTTCAGGAGAAAATATTGTCACCCTAGGCCGATTTACAAGTGGTGGTGGTATTGGCTCAATTTTTGGTAACGACCCGTTGGAAATAGTCCGATATCTCGCAGATGGACTTGTGCGTCAAACGAGTTGGGAACTAGTCTTCACCGTAGGATTTGCTCAGGGCACCTATAGACCATTATTAGTACTAAGCCCACTTGTAGCAAATACATTAAAGATTTCTGGTATGTCCAAAGAGGATTTGAGGAAACATTTAT
>PTLG01000013.1 GCA_002937995.1 Alphaproteobacteria bacterium MarineAlpha3_Bin7
ATTTGCTGATTTACCTCCCTCTCAATCTCAAAAAGGTCCTCTAATGAAATCGGGTTTGGGTGACTAAAATCAAATCTTAGCCTATCTTCTGCTACTAACGATCCTTTCTGAACCACATGTTGACCAAGTTTTGACCGCAAAGCACTATGCAGCATGTGAGTTGCAGAATGGTGAGCTCGCAAACATCTCCTACGATCTGAATTCACCACAAGGTTAACACTTGTTTGGACCCTTAGTTTACCTTCATTTACTATTCCGTGATGAATATGTAATCCGCCCAGCCTTTTTGAAGTATCTCCCACATTTACCACAAATTCATCACTATAAATCGAGCCTTTGTCCCCTTCTTGTCCGCCAGATTCAGCGTAAAATGGTGTCTGATTAGACAAAATCAAAACCTCGTCACCTTTTCCCGCTTCTTCTAATAACTCGCCGTCTTTTATTATTGCGATAATTTGCCCCTCGGCTTCCTCGGTGTTATATCCCAAAAACTCTGTTGGGCCATGTAACTCATATAACTCAAACCATATCTCATCAGCCTCTAGTTCCCCACTGCCCTTCCAGCTAGAACGGGCTTCTTCCTTTTGTTTTTCCATTTCTTTTTCAAAACCGGCAATATCTACTTTATATCCGTCTCGGCGTAGAGCATCCTGAGTTAAGTCTATGGGAAATCCGTATGTATCATAAAGCTTAAAAGCCACATTACCGGGCAACTCACTATCCTTACCAAGTTGACCCACCTCTTCCTTTAAAAGCTTAAGGCCGCGATCAAGGGTCCGTCTAAAACGTTTCTCCTCCATTTCCAAAGTTTCAGAAATAAGAAGTTCTGCTCTTGATAATTCTGGAAATGCTTTACCCATCTCATCAATTAAACTTGGAACTAACCTATACATCAAAGGATCTTTGCAACCCATTAGGTGAACATGCCTCATTGCTCGTCTCATAATCCTTCTCAAGACATAACCTCTTCCCTCATTGGATGGCATTACACCGTCAGCAATAAGGAAACTAGAAGCCCTTAAATGATCAGCTATAACCCGATGTGATACACCAAATTGCTTATTATTAGGAACAGAGGCTAATTCTACGGAGGTGTTTATCAAACTAGTAAATAAATCGGTACTATAATTATCATTTGTTCCTTGAAGAACGGCGGTAATTCTCTCTAACCCCATACCAGTATCAATGCTAGGTTTTGGTAAATCCACCCTAACATCGGGTGTGGTTTGCTCATATTGCATAAACACTAGATTCCAAATCTCAATGAAACGATCGCCATCTTCTTCAGGGCTCCCTGGTGGACCTCCAGGAAATTTGTCGCCATGATCATAAAATATTTCTGAGCAAGGACCACAGGGACCTGTTTCCCCCATAGACCAAAAATTATCGCTAGAATTTATTTTAATTATTCTATTTTCAGATAAGCCAGCAATTTTCCTCCATAAATCGTGGGCTTCTTGATCCTCAGCAAAAACTGTAACTATTAGTTTGTCTTTTGGTAACCCTAATTCCCTAGTCACAAATAGCCACGCCAGTTCAATTGCTAAATCCTTAAAGTAGTCACCAAAGGAGAAGTTCCCGAGCATTTCAAAAAAAGTATGGTGACGCGCCGTGTAACCCACATTTTCTAAATCGTTGTGCTTACCGCCAGCACGAACACATTTTTGAGAGGAAACAGCCCGTTTATAATCTCGACTTTCTTTTCCAATAAACAGATTCTTAAACTGCACCATTCCAGCATTAGCAAACATGAGGGTGGGATCATTTTGCGGAATAAGAGGGCCAGACGAGACCGCCTGATGCGAATGGCCAGCAAAGTAATCTAAAAATAATTGTCTAATTTCGTTAGTTGAATACATTTTACGAATGTATACTCCCGAGTTACTAAGCCAAGTCTTTTTTTACAAAACAATAGACGGCGAGTTTACCGAATAGAGGCACAGCTTTTGGCATTTTTTACTCACTATTTATTGGAAATTTTGGCGCAAATTACTCTCCAAAGCTTAATGATATCACTAATAATAGTATTTGTAGGCGGTCTAATTCAAGGTTATACGGGCTTTGGTGGTGGTACAATTTCAGTTCCAATACTGGTACTATTGTTTGGCCCAATAGCTGCGATCGGCATAATCACACCAATATATATATTTGGGGCTTTGGCAATTCTTCCTAAAGCCATAAAAAATGTTAATTGGTCTGAGGTATTACCTGTCTCGATTGCTGGCTCAATCGCAGTTTTTGTTGGTTTATCAATTTTGGTAAATACAAACCCACTCGTGATCAAAAATATAATGGGTTTCTTCATTTTACTTACCACACTAATAATGATTGCTGGTAAAAAATATAATGGCCCTAGAAATATATTTACTAGTATCATAACTGGTTTATTGACTGGGGGGGTGTCAGGGGGGACCGGCATCCCAGGGGCACCCATAATGGTAATTTATTATCTTGCCGCGAAAACTGGGCCAACAATTCAAAGAGCAAATATATTAATAACTGGGTGTATCTTTAGTTTTTGTATAATCATTGGTTTGGCTCAAAATAGCATTTACGACCATTCAATTATTCTAATAATCCTGTTACTAAGCCCAATCTTCATGATTGCAGCGAAGTTAGGTCAGTATTTGTTCAAGCTTATACCAGCCGAATGGTTTAAGAATGTGGCGTATAGCCTCCTTATCTTGGCAGGTTCGATACTTTTAATCTATTAAGAAGTTGTCTCACAGCTCCCAAAAAACCTGACCAAATTAATTGAATACCACCCTCTAAACCGAGTTGGTTTGCGAAATACTATTAAAAGTATTTCAAACCATCAGACAGCTAAAATCCTATATTATAGGGACGAAGACGATTTAATAACTAGCCAATAGAATAATTATTTTATTGCATTAATATCGACTAGGCCCTCTTCTTCTGATTCAGCATCATCCTCTTGCTGGGGTGTCATCATTTCTGAGCTTAGTATACCTGCATTTTCTCTAATCTTATTCTCTATAGAAAATGCAATCTCTGGATTGTCTAGTAAATATTGCCTTACATTTTCTCTACCTTGCCCTATCCGCTGAGAGTCATGAGAAAACCAACTACCAGATTTTTCTACAATTCCAGCTTGAACTCCCAAGTCTATCAGTTCTCCAGCTTTTGACACACCCTCGCCATACATAATATCAAATTCAATAGTCTTAAATGGCGGTGCTACCTTATTTTTAACGATCTTAACCCTTGTATGGTTGCCAATAATTTCGTCCTTATCCTTTATTGCACCAATTCTCCTAATTTCCATACGAATGGAAGAATAAAATTTAAGAGCATTACCCCCAGTAGTAGTCTCTGGATTTCCAAACATAACCCCAATTTTCATTCGGATCTGATTTATAAAAATAATCAAAGTATTTGAACGAGCCACTGATGACGTAAGTTTTCTAAGAGCCTGGCTCATAAGCCTAGCCTGCAAACCAACGTGATGATCACCCATTTCTCCTTCGAGTTCAGCACGCGGAACTAAGGCTGCAACGCTATCTATTACTAACACATCTATAGCACTCGATCTTACCAAAGTATCTGCTATTTCAAGAGCCTGTTCTCCCGCATCTGGCTGAGATATCAATAAATCCTCTACATTAACTCCTAATTTTTTTGCATAAGAAGGATCTAAAGCATGCTCCGCATCTACAAACGCACAAGTACCACCAATTTTCTGGGCCTCAGCAACTGCATGCAGGGCTAGTGTTGTCTTACCTGAGCTTTCGGGACCGTAAATTTCTATGATTCTTCCACGAGGTAGACCCCCAATACCAAGAGCAATATCTAGTCCCAGTGAACCAGAAGAAATAGCTTCAAGTTCTACAGCATTTTCCTGTTGGCCTAATTTCATAATAGAACCCTTGCCGAAGGCTCTCTCAATTTGACCAAGTGCTGCATCTAGTGCTTTACTTTTATCCATATTGTCCTTTTCAACTAGCTTTAACGGTGAATCTGTCATCTCTCTATTTCCTTATTTCATAGGTCCACAAAAGTTGCAATATCTTTCAATGTACACCTTTTGTTCTTTTTTGCAACAAGTTTTTAATCAATTGTTATAAAACAATAATTTTTTCTTTGTTGCCATCCTGTTCTCAAGTAAAAAATTATAGTGCTTAATCAGCCTAATTCCGCTTTTTTCAATTTCTATTTTGATTCTATATGTGGTAGGTCTTTTCCTTCAAAATAAAAAATAGGACCTCACAGTAGATCTAGTTAATCACTCCAGTCTTTGACACTTATAAATGAGGTATTTACTCCTTTTTTGGATATAGTATCCAAAAATATATCCTGCAGTTGTGTATTTTTTCTATTATCATATTCTGCTAAAATATTTGCACTTAGGTCCACTGAAGCATAGAGCTCAAAAAGTAAAACAGCCATCTTCAATAACGAATCTGAGTCCAATTCGTTTAAATAAGAAAAATCGCGAATATAAATTGCATCAGCCCATAGCATTTGACTCACAGGTTTTGCCCTATTGCCACCTACTGAGAAAGGTCTATATCCGCGCCCAGCCACATCTACAAACTTATGAAATAAAAACCCTTGCTTCCTCATAAATGAGTCAACCTCAGCAAATAAGGGCTGATTTTTATAAATTGGTATAAATTCAACTTCTATTTCAACAACTAAGGTATCCCCTAATACCCTTTTTGCTCCTTTTAGCACATCTAGTTCCGAACCCTGAACATCTATTTTTAGAAAATCACAGTTTTTTAGAACGTCAACGTCATCTAACCTAGTCGTATTAACAAGATCTTTGGAAACTACTTGGAAATGTGAACCTTCAGCTGTAGACATTCCAGTAAACAGGTTTATTACCTCTGGGTCTGGAATATAAAATGATGAGCAACCGCCAAAGAAACAAGTATAAAATTCCCTTTTAGATCCATCACCAACAAATGCTTGGATAAATTGATGTCCTGGAAAATTCTGCTCTAAAACTTCTAACTGGGATTCTTCGGCCTCAAACCCTAACAACCTTGCAACATTTTTTGTTAACAACGAACCATATCGAGGTTCTTCGGTTAACCGGGCCCCGACATCTACAATATCTAATTTATGCAAAGGTAGAGGCAACACATCTATAATGGAAAAATTATTCAAAACAGAACTTTCTAAACGAAAAAATCTTGCACTATTTATGCCGCCATTACTTCCTTAACCTTTGCAGCTAGTTTACTTAAACTGAAAGGTTTCGATAAAAAATTAATTGAGTTATCTTTTGAAATCTCTCCTGGAATTGTATCCTCAGCATATCCAGACATTAGGATTACTTTGATGCCCGGGAGTTCTTCTTGAACAAGTTTGACTAAAGTATGGCCATCCATTCCAGGCATCATTACATCTGTAATTATCAGGTCTATTGGCTCATTATACTCATTTATTACGTCAAGAGCAGTTTCCCCATCTTCAGCTTCTAAAACTCTATAACCACTATTTTTTAATGCACGAGAACCGAAAACACGAACCGCATCTTCGTCCTCGACTAGCAAAACTGTCGCCTCGCCTCTCAAATCACTGGCATCAAACACCTCAACGTCTTCAACTGAAGAAATTTCGCCGCCTATTGCACTTACCTCTGCTGCAGAAAATGCTGGCAGATAAATTGAGAAAGTAGTTCCCTCTCCAACTGCTGAGTCGACAAAGATATAACCATCCGATTGTCTAATTATTCCATAAACTGTAGACAAACCAAGTCCCGTACCTTCTCCCACATCTTTAGTTGAAAAAAATGGTTCAAAAATACGTGTCATATTTTCTTGAGCTATACCACAACCCGTATCAGAAATATTGATCCTAATATACTCTCCCGCTGGCATGACATCATGACCCCTCTGTACTGCGGTATCTACAGTGACAAGCTCCGTTATTATAACAATCTTCCCTCCCCCTGGCATAGAGTCCCTAGCATTTACTGCAAGATTTATTATCACCTGATCAAATTGGCCTGGATCTGTTCTAATTAGGTCGACGCCAGGCTCAAACCTAAGATCAATTTCTATATTCTCACCAATAATACCAAGAAGGGTAGTCGATAGACTTTGAAGTGCGTCATTAATAGAAAATATCTTGGGCTGTAAAGTTTGGCGCCTTGAAAAAGCTAATAGATTTTTAACCAACTTTGAGGCTCTAGTGGCATTTTCTTTAATTTGCATAATGTCTTCTTTATCAGCCGCGTCGGACTCTCGGCGACTTAGGAGCAAATCACAAAACCCGCCCATTGCTGTAAGTAAATTATTGAAATCATGTGCTATTCCTGCTGCAAGCTGCCCTACTGCATGCATCTTTTGTGCCTGATTGAATTGCACCTCTAAATTTTTCTGCTCTGTATTATCAATAACGTGAACAACTAAACCTGTAACATCTCCGAGGTTGTTCTCTATTCTGCTGACATATAGAGACGCAGTGATTTGTCTTTCTCCATCTATCGGTATACTTACTTCAATAAGTGTTGCCCTCATGATTTTCATTAAGACTTTTGAAAGAGCTGCATCTGCGCTGTCCCTGTCTTCTTTTGAAATACGTTCTGATATTGACCTTCCCACTACTCCATCACGATGAAGACCTAGAATCTTTAGGAACGAGCGATTACAGTCTATAACAGTTCCGTTCAAATCAAGAATAACAAGGCCAACTGGAGAATCAGAGAATAACCACGGTATTCTGCTAAGCAACTGGGACCCACTACCATCATCAACAACAGGGGTGAATGGCTCCCGCAATACAATAGATCTACTGTATGCAAATTCTCCAGAAGGCGTTTCATTTTGAGACTGAAGTAAATAGGCCTCAAAAACATTGCCATCCCCGCCCCTTAGATTTAGACCTGCATGCATACCTGAAGAATCAACCTCAACAGCCGAGTCAAGTTTTCCAGTTTGCTCAATAGCCAAAAACTCAGACAGAGAGGCTCTCTCGCCAGATTCTTGAAATCCAGAATCTATATTTAACCAACTAGCAAGAGTTTGGTTTAAATACTGAAATTTTCCGTTTTGATCAGCAGAAAAAAAGCCTACGGGTAAATTATCTAGTAAATCAAATATTAACTCTCTTTCTCTGCTGATTTCATTCTCGAAATTTCTCTGGGAAGTGATATCAACCACCTTCCAAACGAACAAACCTTGTAGAGATCCAATTGGCCTTATACTTACACTCCATATTAACTCTTCTTGATTAGCAGAGATAAGTCGAAGTTCATCGGATATGGGTTTATTTAATAATGAATTTTCTTTTAGTCGGAGGAATGTTTTTTTTGAAGAGGGTGAAACAAACTTTGATATAAGTGACAAATCGTCAAATCCCAGCAAATCCTTTAGACCCAAAACCTCTATCATTTCTATAAATAGCTGAGAGGTGAAAATAACACGATTATTTTCCTTTGTAACAAATACAGGTTCCCCTGATTCCTTAAGCGCAGCCAAGTATTTAGATAAGATACTTCTATTGGCGTGTTTAACCGATAAAAACCAGAACAAAACCAAGAATATTGCACTCCCGAAAACAATGAGAGACCAAAATATAAGTTCGGAAATAGTATTTCTTTCCAGGCCCAAAACAAAAACTACTGTAAGCAAGCCTAGGCCATTCAGAGTAAGAAAAATAATAAATTTTGCAGCTGGCTCAGTTTTCATATCATATAATATATCATAAACCTCAGAAATATTAGCAACAATTGCCAATAATATTAAAAATATCTAATTTTGGCTTTATGTATTTTTATAATCTAAAAATACCAACTTTTATCCTACTCCTGTGGGTCCAGTGACCAGTCTGGCGGAGGTGGGTGAAGAGGTCCATCACTAGGTAGCTTATCTTTCAACCTAAATACATAACCTATAACCTCTGCTACAGCGTGATATAAGCGCTCTGGAATAGCTTCGTCCAGCTCTACTGTAGTATAGATAGCTCTTGCTAGGGGAGGATTCTCAACTATTGGAACTTCATTTTTATCTGCCTCCTCACGTATTCTCATAGCAATATCGTCAATTCCCTTAGCTAAAAGAATTGGCGCTGCCATTACCTCCATATCGTATTTAAGTGCTACTGCGTAATGGGTAGGGTTTGTAATAACCACGTCTGCGTTAGCGACGTTGGCCATCATTCTGGCTCTCTGCCTTTCCTGACGGATATTGGCTAACCTTGCTTTGACTTTTGGATCACCCTCTAACTGTTTATGTTCATCTTTTACTTCCTGTTTTGTCATACGTAACTTTTTTTTATGGTCGTATTTTTGGTAGAAAAAATCTAGGGCTGAAACTATTGTCATTATCGCTAAAGTCCAAAAAACTAGCACTATTCCAACTTCCTGTATCCTTTCCATACTGGTAATTAATGCAAAGGAAGGGAAAAGCGGTAAATCATCCAGCATTGGCACAGCAACAATTACCAAAATTACTCCGACGACAATTAGCTTTATTATACCCTTAGCAAACTCAACCAAAGCTGTCGGGCCAAATATTCTCTTAAGACCGGAAATAGGGCTAACCTTGCTCCATTTAGGAGCAAGTTTCTCGATTGAAAATGTATTTCCAACCTGAACGTAGGTTGAAGCTATTCCAAGTATAAGAAAAAAAGCCATGATTGGGCCAAGTGATTTTATCAGATCAACAATTAGATCAGAAAAAAGTAACTGTATTGAGTGCTGTTCAAGTCGAACCTGATGTGCACCTTCAATAAACTTGTAGATTTGCCCATTAACATTATACATCAGCCAAGGAATTAATGTGACTAAGCTAAATATTAATCCTAAAAGAGAGGCCCAATTATTAATCTCTTGGGATCTAGCTACATTGCCCTTGCGACGAGCATCTGCAATTCGCTTCGGGGTAGGTTCCTCGGTTTTTTCTGACTGGTCTTGCTCTTCCATTTATCTTTTCCACCAGTTCAATTGGGCGCCAAAAATGGCATATAGCCATCTCTAACATGATCTATAAAACCTAGCATTATGCCAGGAATCACGAGCATTAAAACCACTACCGAAACTACTAATTGAAATGGGAGAGCCACAAAAAACACTGGTATTTGGGGGGCTAATCGTGTCATTAGCCCTAAAGCAAGATTGTATACAATGCTGACTACCAGAAATGGTGCAGCCAACTGCACTCCAAGTTTAAAACTACCTGACACATGGCGAACTATTAACTCCGAAGCATCCCCTAAATCAGGCACATTTCCAACCTTGAACAAACTATAACTGTCAATTAATGATTGCAGTAACAAGTGATGTAAGTCTGTCACAAAAAGTAATAACATAGCTGTAGTACTAAGGAAGCCAGAGACAATGGCGCTTTGTTGCTGAGAAATCGGGTCAAAAGCCATAGCATTTGCCATAGCAGAAACATAAGAAATTACTGTACCAGCAACTTGCATTGCAGAAAATACGATCAGAGCTACTGTACCAAGTATTGCACCTGCCAACACTTCGCCAACAATTAAAACTGCTAAAGTCCAGGGCGAGTCTGGATATTTTGGCAATACATCCATTAATACGGGTGTTAGCAAGAAACTAATAGCGACTGAGATCGTCAGACGAAGCCGCATGCTCACTTGCTGGCTACTAAATCCAGGAAACAAGAAAAAGGCGGTCCCTACTCTCACAAAAATTAGCAAAAATGCAAATAAATTTAACGAAACAATCTGTTCTAGCATCTATTGACTTATCTCTTTGGTTAGCTAACCCAAACCTATGATTTTGTCGTATAGAACGTTCGTAAACTCCAAAACAGTTGTTATCATAAATGGCATAAAAACAATAACTGAGCCAAAAATAATTATAATTTTTGGCACAAAAGTTAGAGTCATTTCTTGAATCGAGGTAAGGGTCTGAAAAATTGCAATAAGTAATCCTATAGCTAAACCTGCTGCCATTATTGGACCACCCGCTTTCAATATTACAAAAAATGTTAGTCGAGAAATCTCTAGTACATCAGCTTGATTCATAAGCGATTCTATCTTTAATTTATATCGGCATCCGTAAAATTTCTCGATAAGATTCAATTACTTTATTACGAACAGCCACCACAGTATTTAATGTTAATTCTGCCTCAGCTACAGCAACTACCACAGAATTAAGGTCCGCCTTTCCCGCTGCAGCTGCTATAGATTGGGTCTCCGATTTTTTTCCTGTTTCCACCGCTTTCTCGGCAAAATCTTTCACCATCTGGGAAAAATCTGTAGACTTCGGGCTAACATTTGAAGACGATTTACCCTCAGGAGTATTTTTAAGATTATCAATTATCTGGTTATAGGCTTTTATTGCACTCGCTGACTCAATACTCATAACTCACACCTCTAAAATTTATTAATTACTTCTGAGCAAATCTATTGTTCTGGTTAACATTGACCGGGCAGACCTAATAGCAGTCAAATTTGCTTCATAAGATCTTTGAGCCTCCCTCATATCCATTACTTCAACGAGTGTTTTAACATTGGGGATTTTTACATATCCATCCTCGTTCGCTGCAGGATGGCTTGGATCAAGCCTGCTAGAGAATTCCGATTTATCTAAACCTACTTTCTTTACCTCTACTAAATTTAGCCCTAATTTCCGATCCAAAATATTTTGAAAAAAAATTGTTTTTCTCCGATATGGAGACTTTCCAGGCTCCGTTGGCAAAGAGTCTACGTTGGCGAGGTTTTCTGCAATTACTCGAAGTCTGCTTCCTTGAACCTTCATTCCAGCAGCCGATATTTTTAGAGAAGATATAAGATCACCCATATTTTAGAACCCTCCGTGCATACTTTAACCACCAGTCCTCGTCACAGACTTAAACATGGCTAACTGTTTCTTATAAATCTGCGTAATTAAGTTATGGTTTGTAGTTGTTTCATTCATTTTTATCATTTGCTCTTCTAGAACCACCTGGTTTCCATCGGGAGATGTTTCGTAAGGCCGCCTTACGTCTGTCTCTCTAAAACCTGCACCACCAGAAACCGAGTTACCTGAAATATGATTTGGTTGTGTAGCAATCATAGAAACCCCGTGAGAATGGCTCTTAGCATCTCGTATGATATTTTTAAAATTTAAGGGCTTTAGGTCTCTTGACATATGATCTGGTGTGTCAGCATTTGCTACATTTTGAGCAATAACCTGCTGTCGCTGATTTAACCAGCTCATTTTTTGTTTAATTAACCCAAATAATGGTATACTTGATAAGTCCATTCAACCACCACAACAGCCACGATTTTATATTTAATATTATTAATGGCGCATACATTTATGCACTTTTATTGTTAACAAACAGTTATTATTTTAGCTAACTGGATTTAACCCATCGATAATACTAGTAAGTATACTTTAGACCCATAATATGACTTTAAAACACGTTAAAGCTTCTATTCTCCTATTAAATTGTTTAAAAAGCCTTCAAATCTAAGTTTTATATACGGAACCATACTATTTTGAACAAAAATAAGATAACAAAGCTACTTATTGCTAATCGAGGCGAAATTGCTATCCGAGTTATGAGAGCGGCTACTGAATTAGGAATAAAAACTGTAGCTATATATTCCCAAGAGGATAAATATGCCCTGCATAGGCATAAAGCAGACGAGAGTTATAAGGTAGGAAATGGGAAAAATCCAATAGATGACTACTTGGATATTGATGACATAATTCGAATAGCACTCGGTGCCAATGTTGACGCTATCCATCCTGGCTATGGTTTTCTCTCGGAGAACCCAGAACTAGTGGAGGCATGTGACCTTGCTGGTATAACTTTTGTTGGACCGCCCAAAAAGGTTATGGAAAAACTCGGTAGTAAAGTTGAAGCAAGAAAATTAGCTGCCAAAGCCAAGGTTAAAGTTATGCCCGCCACGAATCCATTACCAATTAGTGAGGCAAAAATAAAGTTGTTAGCTAAAGAAATTTCATACCCCCTAATGGTTAAAGCTACCTGGGGAGGGGGTGGCAGGGGTATGCGTGCGGTTTACACCGAGGATGAGTTGATACCAAATGTTAACTCAGCAAGACGGGAAGCCGAAGCAGCTTTTGGCAATGGACAGATTTATCTTGAAAAATTGGTTGTTCAGCCCAGACATGTGGAAGTTCAAATACTGGGCGATAAATATGGTAATTTTTTGCACCTATTTGAGCGGGATTGCACCATACAAAGAAGACATCAGAAAATCCTAGAAAGAGCTCCGGCCGTTTATTTAAATGACTCTTCAAGACTAGAGCTTTGCAAACAAGCAGTCAAAATAGCAGAAGCAGCGGATTATATTAATGCTGGGACTGTAGAGTTTTTGCAGGACACTGAAACTAATGAATTTTATTTTATAGAGGTCAACCCGCGCATTCAAGTAGAGCATACTGTTACTGAGTCAGTGACAGGAATTGACCTAATCCAAGCTCAGATAAAAATTGCCGAAGGAGAGGAAATTGGGACATCGGGCTGCTTTTTGCCAGACCAGGGCTCTATCCAACTCAATGGTCATGCCATTCAATGCAGAATCACTACTGAAGATCCTGAAAACAATTTTAGTCCAGATCATGGTAGAATAAGTGCTTACCGGAGTGCCTCCGGTTTTGGTATTCGTCTAGATGCAGGCACAGCATTCACGGGTGCATTAATTACACCGTACTATGACTCACTTTTGGTAAAAGTTACTGCATGGGCACCAACTGCTGAAACTGCTGCCCGAAGGATGGATAGAGCTCTCAAAGAATTTAGAATAAGAGGAGTAAAAAATAATCTTTTTTTCTTAAACAGTTTAATAAATCACCCGAATTTTATAAAAGCTGACTACACTACCTCTTTTATTGATAAAACGCCTGAACTAATTAAATTTACGACACGTAGGGATAGAGCTACCCGCTTGTTAAATTTTATAGGTGACATAATTGTCAATGGTAATCCAGATCTAAAAGATCCAAATCCGCCAATTTATTTGAAGGAACCACTGGCGCCAGAATACCGTCAGGCCAGCATTCAGGTTGGAACAAAACAAATCTTTGACAACTTAGGTCCGGATAAATTTACCCAATGGATTCTGAAACAAAACAAAACTCTAATTACCGATACAACTATGCGTGATGCTCATCAGTCCTTGCTTGCAACTCGTGTTCGAACAAAAGACTTATTAGAAATTGCTGGCTCATACGCCGAATTACTTCCATCGTTATTTTCAATGGAGTGCTGGGGTGGTGCTACATTTGATGTCGCTATGAGGTTCTTACGAGAATGTCCCTGGGAGAGACTTCAAAGGTTGAGGTTAGCTGTGCCCAATGTGCTGTTGCAAATGTTATTAAGAGGGTCAAACGGTGTTGGGTACAAAAATTATCCTGATAATGCAGTTTCTTACTTTATAGACCAAGCAGCAGAAAATGGAGTGGATATCTTTAGAATATTTGACTCTCTAAACTGGGTCGAAAATATGAAAGTGTCCATAGACTCAGTATTAAGTAACAACAAGATTTGTGAGGTTGCAATTTGTTACACTGGTGACATTACGGACCCCAATCGAAAGAAATATAACCTCAAATACTATGAAAAGTTAGCGAAAGAAATAACAAAAACTGGTGCGCATATTATAGGTGTCAAAGATATGGCTGGGTTATGCAAACCTGAGGCAGCAGACAAACTAGTAAAAATGCTAAAAAACACCACCAATCTTCCGATTCATTTTCATACACATGACACAAGTGGCATATCTGGAGCTAGTGGGCTAGCTGCCATAGCTGCGGGAGCAGATATAGTCGATGCTGCAATGGACTCAATGAGCGGCTTAACATCCCAACCCAGTTTGGGAGCTATCGTGGAAGCACTTAAAAATACAAAAAGTGATACTGGTTTGGATAGTGGAAACATAAGGAAGATTAATAACTATTGGGAAAATGTCCGTTCGCTTTACAGTGACTTTGAAGCACCTTTTAGATCTGGCTCCTCGGACGTATACCATCATGAAATACCAGGTGGACAATATACCAATTTGCGACAACAAGCGTTATCCATGGGATTAGGCGATCGATGGAGTGAAATCGCCAATATTTATGCTGATGTGAATGAAATGTTTGGAGACATTATAAAAGTCACACCGACATCAAAGGTCGTAGGAGACATGACCCTATTGATGGTAAATTCGGGTATTACAAAAGATGAGATATTAAATGGAAAAAAATCAATTTCTTTTCCAGAGTCTGTTGTCTCTTTTTTTATGGGTGAATTGGGGCAACCGGTTGGCGGGTTTCCATCAGAAATCAAGAAAAAAATACTTAAACGAAAAAAGCCCAATTCAAAAAGGCCTGGATCAAGTTTGAAACCACTTAATCTAACTAAAGAGCGAAAACTTGTTGAGGAAAAAATTGGGAGAAAGGTCTCTGATGAAGAGTTGGGATCATTTATCATGTATCCAGACGTATTTATTGATTACGCTATCCACAGAAAGGAATTTGGAAATGTCTCAAATATACCTTCAAAAGTATTTTTTTTCGGAATGGAACCCGGAGACGAGATATCCGTAAATATTGAGCGTGGAAAGACCTTAATAATTAGATTTTTGGCAACAGGGGAATTAGACAAATCGGGCTATTGCACAGTATTTTTTGAATTAAATGGACAACCCCGCTCCGCACAAATTAAGAGTAAAAAGAGCATGACGGATGTTGCAGACATTTATGTTACAGCTGATGAAAATGATCCCAATCAATTCGGAGCACCCATGCCAGGAACAGTGTGCAACTTACTTGCAACTGAGGGGAAAAGGGTAAAAAAAGGTCAGCCCATTCTCACAATAGAGGCGATGAAAATTGAAACAATAGTGGAAAGCCATCGAAACGGCGTTCTAGCTAATTTAAATGTATCTATAGGTGATAGAGTTAAAACCAAAGACTTGCTTTTTATAATCGACGAGCAACATTCACAGTAATTCAATTAATTCAACTATCACACAATCAAAAAACCCACCATTAAATGATGGGTTTTTCGACTTGGTTATCAAGTCCCTGGTGAACTAGTATAACCAAAATACCAAGTGTCAAAATGTGGTTTTTTTCTACTAAATGTTCTAACAGTTATTATATTTGGATCAATATTTTTCTCCTAGAGACCCCAATACTTAGAACTAATTTATGTTAAAGATCGGCAGTTCCACTATTTATTCCCAAGCCAATTTTTTCGGAGTAATCGTTAAAGACAAATTGTCCTGAGTGACTCTCCTGGAGACACTGAGTAATTCTTATGCGTTTATCAACCTTTGAAATATGATCCTTTAAGAATTCGCCTTTAAGTTTGACACCCTTAGTTTTTATTATTGCTATTCCTCCACTTTCATGAATTTGGATTAATCTCTCTCGATACTGGACCCACTTGTCTATATATAAATCCCATTTCCCGTTATAATAATGCTCAACATGTTTGGTGATCTTATTATGGTTAGTTTTCCACCAAGGAACCACCGGAAGATCTGGACAAGCTCTGGCCTGAGCGTAAATATTGTTGGATATAGCCACTGATGATAACACTAAAGCAATAGCTAATACTACTGCAATCAACTTAACTTTTTTCCCTGGCATACTGCACTACTCCCTACTCAATTCTTGAGCAAATTCACTCGAAGTCGCGCCCACATTTCTATGGCATTATTCCCTACAAAAGCACTGTTATTCTTACAGCGCCATATAATCGTGTCCCCGTAGGTGCCACTAAGATGACAGTTAGATACAATAAGATTAAAAAATAATTAATCTTTTAAGAAAGGAGGCTGAGTCTATATATTAGAAATATACCTTCATATTAACGCCATATTAATTTTGTTTATTCACAGTAAACAAAATAAAATAATTGGTGGTGAAATTGTTGCTAGACATTGAGCGACACATTGAGAGAATTGGTAGTGAAATTAGCAAAGCCCAGACCAACTTGTTGTCTGGTAATTCTGTTAACACTAATAATATCAATAACCTAAGCAAAAATCTATTTAGTGCATATCAGAATTCATTCCAAAATTCTAGGGATCCAAAAGAATTAAAAGCTGAAGCACAAATTAATTTGTTAATCAGAAATTTAGATAACCTAGAAAAGTTGATAACAGAAGCTAGCCAAAAACTCAGCAAATAAGCCCCTTATTTTTAAATACTAATTTTAGAGAGGTTTATATTAATTTTATGGAACTCGAAGCTATTAACTATCTCAAATTTCTATTTGCGTTACTATTTGTTATAGGTCTAATTGGAGGATTGGCTCTGTTGGCTAAGCGGTTTGGCCTTGGGAACCGTGGGCCGACTTCTAAGAGTAAAACAAAGAGGCTATCAATATTAGAAACCTTGCCGCTTGACCCCAAGAGAAGAGTAATGCTTATAAAATGTGACGACCAGGAACACATGGTTCTAATAGGCCCTAATAATGAACAAACTTTATCGGTAAACGGGCTCGAGACAGATCAACCAAATAAAATTAGCAACCTATCGGTTATAGGTAACTCACAGCTTTCCTCTGGTAGGTAAGGGATCATGTATAGAAAATTAGTTCAGTCACGGACCTTAGTGTTTTTATTTTTTATTCTGATTTTTTTATATCCCAGCGTTGTGTTAGCCCAGAGCTTTTCATTAGACTTAGGTGACGGTCCTAGTTCAACGGGACGCATAATTCAATTATTTTTGCTTATAACTGTACTAAGCTTGGCTCCATCTATTTTAGTTATGATGACCTCCTTCACTCGAATCGTAGTAGTCCTCTCTTTCTTGAGAACTGCTATGGGAACTCAGACAACACCTCCCAACCAAGTTATTATGAGTTTGGCCTTATTCTTAACAATATTTATAATGATGCCCACATTGGAAAAGTCCTGGGATCAGGGAATTCGACCATTTATTGATGGAGAAATTGAGGAAAAAGAGGCCTTTTCCAAGAGCACCGCTCCCGTACGTGAATTCATGCTTAAACATGTCAGGGAAAAAGATTTAAAAATATTTTTAGATGCCTCTGGTGAAGGATTGTTGGAAAAACCTTCTGATATCCCTCTTAAGACTTTGATCCCTGCCTTTATGATAAGTGAATTGAGAAGAGCCTTTGAAATTGGATTTTTAGTTTTTATACCTTTTCTAGTTATTGATATGGTTGTTGCTTCCGTACTGATGTCTATGGGCATGATGATGCTCCCACCAATAATTATAGCTTTACCTTTTAAAATTATCTTTTTTGTCTTGGTAGATGGGTGGTTTCTTATCTCCGGAAGCCTGCTGGAAAGTTTTAATACTGGTTAGCTACTTTTATTATTTATAAGCTAAATTAGATATAAAATTTGGAGCAGCGAAAGCACTCTGGTGAATATCTGGATTGTAGTAACAAGTATCCAACTCTGTTTGTTGAAATCGACGAATTATTTTATCAATGTCTTCATTACTATAGTTACTATCGGAAAAATGGCCTAAGGCCATATGGCCTCCAACATAGGTTGGCACCGCGACATAATAGAAACGTGGATAAACAAAAATATGCTGAATTATATCACTAGTATTTTTAAATTGATAACTTTGAAGAAATGGCACACCATTTTGGTTTACAAAGATACCTTTAGGCGCCAGACACGCTTGACAACTCTCAAAGAACTTCCTCGAAAAAAGCAATTTGCTTGAAGGGGAAGGGTCTGTAGAATCAACTATAATTAAGTCAAATAAATTACGGTTAGTTGAGACAAAATCAAAGCCATTTTCAATTAAAATATCAACACGCGAACTCTCAAAAGCTCCAGAATTAACACTTGGCAGATGTAATTTGCACAGCTCAATTACTCTTGCATCAATTTCAACTAGGGTGACCCTCTCTATTTTTTTGTGCTTCAGTACTTCTTTTAGTACACCACCATCACCTCCTCCAATAATAAGCACTTTTTTCACGTTACCATGGTCCATAATTGGGACGTGAGCCAACATCTCGTGATAAGAAAATTCATCCCTCTCGGTGGTTTGTATTATGCCATCCAGCGCAAGAACTCGTCCAAAAAATGGTGTTTCAAATATCATTATTTGTTGAAACTTTGTCACCTCATCACATAAAATTCTATCTATTTTGAAACGCTGAGCATATGAACCCCCTGCACTATCCTCATATAACCTCTCCTCAAACCATTTCATGCGATTAATCCACGGTAACGCTCAACAATCTCTATACGTGAAGGTTCTAAATAGTTTTTTAAAATGTCTATACATGAGTGAGGTTTACACTTTCCGCACGTAAACACATCAATGGCAGCAAAAAATATTTCTGGCCATGTATGTATACTTATATGAGATTCAGCAAGTGTAATAACCCCCGAAACCCCATGATTTTGCGAAAATTTATGGACACAAATATCTATTTTTTTTGCATTAACTGCGGATGCAGCACTTTCGAGTGCCTCTTCAATCAAATGTTTGTCAGTAAGGTTTGAGGCTTGGTAAAAATCAATTAGCAAGTGAATGCCAGCAAAAGTTTTTCCATCTTTTCTTATTAGAAAATCTAAATCTTTTTGTTCATTCATATAAACACCATAAAGAAAACAAATGCCCTAAAAATTGGGAAGAAAATTTTAATTTTTGCAACAAATCCAATACCTGCGCTAGCCTATTAAGATAAAAAATAGAAATACTCTTTGTTTTTTAAAAACATAATTTAAATAAAATTTAAAAGCCTAGGCATAATTTTTTACTATTTAACCTATTGGTTTAGTTGCAAAATTTATTTAATTTATTGAGCTCAGACTCCCAGCTTTAATGCTTTTGTTATACCGAGCCATAAAATTTGTAAAATTACTAACTAGCTTTACCTTAGAAGCTACTGAGTTAGCATCTATTAGTCCTTCAGAGTCACGAGAAGCGATGAGCCTAAATGCATCCTTGTAAAGGGTTTTATCCATCGAACTACCATAATTAGAAACGAGATTATCAGTTCCTCGCGCGTCCCCTCCAAGGGCCATGGAAACGGCTAAATTCATTATAAACGTTGCCTGTTGTTGATCCAATTTTTCACCTGGTTTAGCTTCAGTAGACTGAACCAATCTAAACAGTATTTTTGTAGCCTGAGGCCATTTTCGGTTTTTCCAATATATCTCTGCACGCAACAAATCGGCATACCGACTTTCATCCTTATCAAGTACCGACAAGGCCCTATTTTCAAAACCTTGATCAATATAAGCTCTGGCTAGTAATTGTCTTCTTTGCCCTTCTAAAAAAGGCGGTATATCTGTCTCGTCGGACCGAGTAATAGCATCAGCAGCCATAGCAGGCTGCTTATTTATAAGTCTAATTGTGGCAAGACGCGCACCAACTCGAGCTTTTTCTTCACCCTGTAACCTAAAATCTACCTGTTGCATTAGGAGTCTGGCTGCCTTGTCTAATAGGTCTACCTGAGCTAAACGATCTGCTAACTTTTGTATAACAACGTCTCCCTGCTCCCCCGCCGGCGTAAGCTCTTTGAATTCTTCATATAAAGCAATAGCCTGATAGGGTGGCATACTATCGGCTATATCTTTTAAATATAAAGTAACAAACGCATTTGACATATCTTCTGCAATTTTTGGTGCATCTGGGTGGGTCCCAAAATAGGAACCTGCTGACCTCAACGTCCTTAAACCTCTCCTGTAATCTTCATCTTGTAAATATAATCGACCCAGTTTCCACAAAAGTTTGAGCTCTAGGTCATCACCCCTCCAAGAAAAACGCGCCTCTTCGAGCAGCTTAATAGCATCCTTAATCTTCAACTTCTTGCTAGTTAATTCTAGCTCAACTCGCCTTAGAAGAGCATCAGCGATAGCAGGTCTATATTCACCCTCTGCCACTGATTTCCATGCTTCACTAGCTAGATCAAATTCTCCAACCAACTGCTGTAATTTTCCCTCAACCAAAGCTAATTGATCTACCTCCTTAGGAGTTGGTTCCTCTTCAGAAGTCATTTGTAAATAATTTGTTGCCAAGTCTACGTCATTTTCCCTTACAGCTGTATCAGCTATTAATAATCCCAAACGCATCTTTATCGGCCGAGGGTAAGACAAAATAATTCTACCAGACTCCTTCAAAATTGGAGCAGCATCTTGAGTATTTCCCAGGCTAGCCTTGTTTATGGCACGCCAAAAACGACCCTCATCGGTGTCATCTAGTGTTGGATGAGACAAATCCTGATTTGCCTCTGTGTATCTGCCTGCCATAAAATTTGCCCCGCCTCGCAGCAATCGAAACTCAGGGGTATTTTCTACCAGTGAGTTTCCACTTTTAATTCTTTTTAATACGCCAAGTAATTCATAACTAAAATTTAAACCAAATAGGTATTGGGCTAGAGCATAACGTGCTTTTTGCCTATTTTCGCCCCGTGATAGTGCTATTCGCGTCATCAATTTTTGTTTCGTATCGTTAAAATTTTTAATTCCATCCCTTCTAGCCTCCCTCCATACGTCGGAAGGGAATATCCTTTTAACTGAGGATAATGTTCTAATTTTAGCCGTTGCAGCCGCCTTTGGGTCTGGTGAAGATAACGCCAACTTACTGATAGAATAAATTTGTACGCCTTTAGACGTTGTACGAACCCTCATATCGTCTACTTTTGGCTGGACAACCATTCCCTGTAAGCTAGGTAATATTGAAAATTCTGGAAAAACATGCCTTTTGTTTATACCGTTCGATATAGGAATAATAGGAACAATAACTATATTATCCCCCACCGAAGCATCGTGAAAAGGAAGTGGATCACCTGCTTGAACCATGGGTAGAAAAATCCTAGGGCCTGAGCGAGTTGTTCGCTGTAATTTGGGCTCTATAATTTGTTTGGCACTCATCTTTTGGTTTTTTAGTTCAACTACCCAAGCAAAACCATCCCTCCTGATACTTGGATTAACACCTGAAAGAGTTGACAACCTCAAAAATGTACCCCTTGGCGCCGCAATTTGATCTGCCGATAGTATCAAACCATTTGATTGATCTTTTATTTGTCCCGTATCAAAACTTTTGGATTTATCAAATACTATCCAAAGAGCACCAGCACGCCTAAACACAGCGGCGGCTACTGGCTCGTCCCAATCTAGCCTTATGACCACTTCCTTGCCCAAAGCATTAGAATTACGGGGGCCGGGGCTTTGCAAATCAGGTGTTTGCGCTCTAGCACTGGATAGACCAATAAATATTTTTGGCACCCTTTGTGAATTTGTAGTCGTCGGACGCAGAGAGCCTATATCTCCATTGCTATACCTAGGGTTGACTAGTTTATCGTTTTTTTTCAGATCCCTATTTAAGAACAAAGAATTTGTTTTAATACCATTTGAAACCCTAACTATGGTCTCTTTTTTATTTTTTTTCTTATTAGTAACTGGTTTATTTTTTGTGATTTTTTGTTTAGGGGATGCAACTTCTTTTTCTAATTTCTTTGATAGAGCTGTTTTTATTACTGAGGTGTCAAAAACATCGACTATAACTTTACTTCCTGATGCAAAGTGTTGAATCTTAGAAGATGAAACAAAATCCAAATAAAACCTGGTGGTACCATCCTTTACTTTACCGACAATCTTATTGATATTTTTGATAGCTATACTACTCAGAGTTTTCTCTGATATTCGACCCTTTTTCCTAAAAACAATGGAAAGACGACCAGCTTTACTTTTAATACTATAAGGGACTTTTGTATCCCAATCGAATACAACTCGTGAATAATTTTTATGACGACCTGTCCTTACTCCAACAGGATAATACCCCCTTTTTTTTGGTTTGACTTTGCGCCTTTCCTTATTTTTTGGCTGAAGATCCATTAAGTCCACCGTTACTATATTGCGGCGGGTATTGAAATTTAATCCAAATTCATTTTTTAGAGGGAAAACCAAAGTCATTCCCCTATTTAGTACTTTTGGCTTTTCTAAATAATCCGATAAGGCTCTCAGTAAATTTGTATAATCTGAGTCAATTGGTCTCCCAAAACTAAGGGTTAACTGTTTTCCGACAATTCTTGCAAGAAACGGGACTGGTTTTGACCAAGTAAACTTCATTCTGGCAAAACCGTTAGCTGGTTGTCCCTCAGAGACAACGGGATCAGCAAAAGCACTGCCAACAATTATAAAAAAAGCTATAAAACAAGGTATAAAAATGAAAAATCTTTTTGTAGTAAATATCACTTTAATCCCCTTATCGGCAGGATTACTATATCCACTCTTCGAGATAAGGATTTTCTTTGGTCAGCTGGAAAATCTCTTAACTTAAATGACCTCGCACTACCGAAACCGAAACTAAGTATTTCGTCCATATAACCTGCTCGCTTAAGCTCGTTTGAAACGGCTACAGCTCTTGCTAAGGATAGCTCCCAATTGGATGAATAAAGTTTTTTGTCTAAAGTTTCTTCCTCAGAATATCCATATACACCTATTGTATTCTTAATATTTCGAAGAATACCTCCAAGACTAAAAAGGGTTTTTTGAGCCACATCTTGAAGTTTAGCACTTCCTGGTTTGAATAATAGATTCCCTGGTAGGGATAACACTATCCTATCATCCAAAAGTGTAATTGGTGTTTTACTGAGCATTGGTTCCGCGAGTATTTTGGGTTCAATTATTGGCAACAAATACCTGACATTAGTTTTAGCCCTTTCAAGCATTACCGAGGAAATATTATAATCTTCTGTCGGATCCTTCTCCTCGTCGTCGGTTAAATTTAATGCTTCTTCTAAAATATCAATTGTGGTTTCCCATTCATTTACAGGAACTGCTGACATGGAGAAAAGCATCACAAAAAAACTTAAAAGCAATGCAACCATATCTGTGAATATAAGCATCCATTGAAGATTATTATCGTCCCCTTGATCAACTTCATCTATATTATCTTCAGCAACCGCCATCTAAATACCTTCGCCCACTATTTTCCTAATTAACTGCCTGCGAAGAGGAAGATTTTAAACTTTTATAATAGCTATCCACCTCAAGGGGAGACCTAATATGAAACCATAGAACAATTCTTTGAGGATTTCCTTCTCGAACTCCAATTGAAACTGAGTCTGGAGGGGCTCCCCTTTCTAGCATTGTTCTGACAAAATTTCCAGCTCTTGCCATCTGAAGAGTTTGATCTGTTGGTAAGGTTCCATACCCGCTTGAGTCTTGCTTAGATCTCACAATAAATTCGACATCAAAATGATAACCTGGAGGTCTCTCACTCAACGAAGCGACAACCCTATCCATAAATTTGTAGTTAAATTCCTTGATTTTGGTTTTTTCTTTTTCAAATAGGGTATCAGCTCTCATAACCACACGCATATTTTGTCCAGGTGTCGGGGCTTCTACTTTCTCAACCCCCAAAAGAGTAGAAAATAACCCTCTAATATTGTCTTCAAATTGCTTAGCACTCAAAATTTTTGCTGTTATTATTGTTGTGATATCTTTTTCTTCTTCTTTTTGCTTTGTCTCAAAAGTTGATTTAAGACTATTTATAACAGCAAGAGATTTAACACCTTCAAATCTTGCAAGCGAAACTAACCATATGAAAAACGCTAAGATCAAAAGATAAAGAGCAAGAAACTGGACTACTGAAGCGTTTAAAGCTGACTTATCTTCTACCTCTTTCGCAACTGCAAAAACCTTTCCTCCTTCGTCAGATTCAACTAAAGGTCTAGAAGTTTCATCTGGCTCTTCTGCACCCTCGACGGGATCCGAACCAGTTTCTATCTCTTTTCCGTTGTCTTTACTTTCTAAATCAGCGTAATAGTTTTGCGAATTCTCATCGGTAATATTGGCTTTATCAGAGGCATCAATTCCTGCCGTAGAACTGCCAGTAGAACCCTGATCTAGCTTTTCTTTATCATAATTCGAACTCATAAATTATCTCATCACCTCTAAAATCTCCATTTGGCTAAATGGATTCTGTTTACTGGACAATAACTGTGCCGGGCAGTGGCAATTCACGAAGTTTTGATAGTTTTATGGTGATATCCTTTGCTTTTTCTGGATTCATTTGTGCCATTACTGGTGCAAGTCGTCTTTCTTTCATTCTTTCAGCAACAAGCAATATGGTATCGATGTCTAGCTGCTCAAAAATACGCGCAGCATCTTTAGGTTTCATAGCCTCATAAATCTTCACCAAACTATTCATTTTCTTTTCTTGTTGGTCATCGTGATCTTTGATCAGACCTTTAATTGTCAATTCAAGTTGTTTTAATTCAGAGACTCTTTTTTCTATACGCGTTTCTGCAGCTTTCAAGAGTCCTTGCTTGAGAGCTATCTGTTGTTCAGTTTTTTCTATTTTTTCGCGTCTTTCAGCCAAATCCTGGAGTAAGTCTATTTCGGATTGCGTAAACAATGTTGGATCGTTCTCTGCATCGTCCTTTTTTTCTTTTTTAGACGCTGCCTTATCTTCCTCTTTTTTGCCCTCCGCCCCCTCCTTATCATCTCCAGGCCCATCATTTTTGAGATTATCTTCAGCGCCTGTATTGACCTTTTCATCCTCTTGCGCCAAAGCCGAAGTTAACTTAATAGGATTCTGGAATAGACCTAGTGCTTCGGACATACCAATTAACTTATAGGATAATAAAATTACAGACGCTACAATCATCGCTGGTATTAAACGAACGTGTATTCTGGATCTATTCATGAATCCCAACTACTATTTTTAAAACTAACGAACTGCTCGCAAAGCTCTCAAAAACTCCTGTTCCGAAGTATTTTTTTGCTTTTTCTTTGGCGCCGTCAAATGACTCATATCAACATTAACACCCTCTTCGTATTCAGCTAATTTTGTATCATTTTTTTCATTACTACGAATCGCGGATTCTAAATTATCCGCAAGCTTGTCTCCTCTATCAATTAAAAACATTAAGTCCTCACGTATACTGACCGCTTTAGTCGAAGCTTCATCAAGAAATTTTGATGCAGAACTAGTAGCCACTTTAAGCTGTGTTACACTTGCTTCAGCCTTACCAGTGGATTGAGCAAAGTTGTGTGCCAGCTTCTCTAATCCTTGTTGTCCTTTTTTAAGCTCTATTAGTTTACGGTTCAAAATAAATCCATATACGATAGCCACGCATAGGAGTATAGTAAGAAAGATTTCTACAATTAAGTCCATTCACCATTCCCATTATTAGTGTTACGATCAGTGATCCTTATAGCAACAGAGTCGCCCCGCCTACCCATTTTCCCAGAAAACAAACCAATGTCTCCACATCGGATTTCAATTATTGAATTAGAGTCAACATTTAGAGGCAACTGCGAGCCCACTTTTAAGTCGAAAACCTCTCCAAGTGCCATCACCTGCTCATCTAAAATAGCCGTAAGGTCTATGTCAGTTTTCCATAATTCTTCAGCTAAATGAGTCTCCCAAATTGAGTCCCTCCCAAATTTTTCACCCATGAACATCTGAAGCAGTAACTCTCTAACCGGCTCAAGTGTTGCGTAAGGAATAAGTAACTCTAAACGACCTCCCCTATCTTCCATATCTATTCTAAGTTTTGCTAATATCGCAGCATTTGAGGGCCTAGAAATCGTCGCAAATTTGGGATTGGTTTCTAACCTCTCAAATCTAAATGTCACAGGACTTAATGGCCCAAAGGCGGAACTCAGGTCAGCCAGAATCACGTGCACCATTCTTTCCACAAGGTTCCTCTCGATAGTGGTAAAGGGCCTTCCTTCAACTCGCATAGTAGAAGTTCCTCTTCGACCACCTAAAAGGACATCTACAATAGAGTAAATAAGTGAGCTATCCACAGTAAGTAACCCAAAATTGTCCCACTCTTCGGCCTTAAACACCCCGAGCATTGCGGGTAAGGGTAAAGCATTTAGGTAATCTCCGAATCTTAAGCTATCAATGCTGTCTAGGGAAACCTCTACATTGTCTGACGTAAAATTTCTCAATGAAGTGGACAGCATTCTAACTAGTCGATCAAAAACGACCTCTAACATCGGCAAACGCTCTGAAGAGACCAAGCCACTATTTAAAATAGTGTGTAGACCTGTCCCATCCCCACCTTCTCCCACATCAGACAAGCCTAACAAACTATCTATCTCATCTTGATTCAAAACCCTGGAAGCATCCGAGCTACCGCTCTCAGCTTCAGCTGCGTTCTCTTGGTCACCCACCATTGACTCCCACTCGGCGGCCAAGTCATCTTGATTAGTCGCTTCCCCGGTGTCAG
>PTLG01000130.1 GCA_002937995.1 Alphaproteobacteria bacterium MarineAlpha3_Bin7
TTGACCAAATTAACTTCGTCTTGTGAGGACAAAACAGCTGAGATCAAGTCATGTTGCCCTCCCTGATCAAGCAAAAACACCCTAAACCTATCTATAAAGAAATCTAAAATGTCGTCGGACATCCGATCCACCGAACCAACAGACCAAAGCTCGGGGAGTAGGTTAACAAAAAGTTTTCGTAGGTTTAACTGCAACTTGTTTTCCAATATTATCCTAATAACACCGAGTGCAGACCTGCGAAGAGCAAAAGGGTCCTTAGATCCCGTAGGTTTCATATTTATTGAAAAAAAACTAGCCAAATTATCCACTTTATCAGCAATAGACACTATCATACTTGCTGTCTGAGTTGGACATATATCAAAGGGACCTATTGGAGAATAGTGTTCGGAAATAGCTTTGCTAACTTCCGGTCTTTCTCCATCATTAGTAGCACAGTAACCTCCAATTATTCCTTGTAATTCTGGAAATTCAATCACTAGACCAGTTACGAGGTCAGCCTTACATAAACTCGCAGCTCTATGTGTTTCCTCTTTTTCAAATTTTAATTCCTCCGCAACAAAGGCGGAGATTGTTTGTAACCTTTTCGTCTTATCTAACAAACTCCCCAGCTCAGCATGGAAAATAATACTATCTAGTTTTTTTGATTTTTCTTCCAGAGAGGTTGTTAAATCTCTCTCCCAAAAAAACTTTGCATCCGCTAACCTTGACCTCAAAACTCTCTCATTTCCGGCAACAATTGCTGCCCCGCCATCTGGCGTCTCTTTATTTGCGACAACAATAAAGTAAGGTGCTAATTTTCCCTCAGAGTCCTCTAATGAAAAATATTTCTGGTTTTTTCGCATAGTAGTTTCCAAAATTTCATGAGGAACATCCATAAATATTTTGTCAATTTGGCCTAACAAAGGAACTGGCCATTCTACTAAACCTGCTACCTCCTTAATTAATTGGTCATCCTGACGCACACTTAGTTTTAACCTGCTTGCTATAGCCTTTGCTCCCTTTTCGATTATGGCTATTCTATCTTCAATTTTTAGCACAACGTGCCCAGTATCTAGAGACTTCTTATACTGACTGAAACTTTCAACTTCCAAAACTGCATCTGTCAAAAAAGCATGAGGCATAGTGATATTATTGGCCACACATGACGAATAAGTTACTGGGATAACCTTCTGATCAAAAATAGATAGTATAGAAACGATGGGTCTAATCCATCTCTGTTTTCCTGAACCCCATTTCATACTTTTTGGCCACTGGATACTCGTCATTGATTTTTCAATTATGGGCTTTAACAATTTTTCTGTTTTATTTCCTTTTTTTTCCATAGTGTAAAAATAAAACTCTCCTTTAGGCGTCTCCCTTTTAATAAGTTTATCAATCGATGTTCCCGTAGACCTAAGAAAGCCTTCTACTGCCTGCTCCTTACTATCAACCCTAGGGCCTCGCTTTTCTTCGACGATGTCTGGAGATTTTTTGGGTAACCCAGAGATAAAAAGCCCGATTCTCCTAGGTGTGAAAAAATATTCAGTTTGATCAAAATCAATATGTTCAGATTTTAAGCCCTCTATAATTAGACGCTCCAAATTTCTTGCCGCTGGTTCCTGCATGGAAGCAGGTATTTCCTCGGAGAGAATTTCGATTAGTAATTCAGCCACCTTATTTTGCTTCTTTATCTAAAAACAACTCACAGCAGCCTTTAACCATGCTTCTAACACGGGCAATATAGGCTTGCCGCTCAGCTACACTAATTACACCTCGGGCGTCTAAGATATTAAAAATATGAGAGGCCTTTATGCAATGGTCATAGGCCGGTAAAGTAAGTCCCTGTGCCAATAGAATTGAACATTCAGTTTCACTATCGCTGAAGTGGTTAGTGAGCATACCCGTATCAGCTACTTCAAAATTAAACGAACTAAATTCCTTCTCACTTCGCAAAAATATATCTCCATATTTTTCTCCACGCCCATTCCAATCTAGCTCATAAACATTATCAACGCCTTGTACGTACATAGCCAACCTCTCTAGCCCGTAAGTTAATTCTACTGGCACTAAATCACAATCAATACCGCCAACCTGCTGAAAATAAGTAAACTGGCTCACCTCCATTCCGTCACACCAAACCTCCCAACCCAAACCCCACGCCCCCAAAGTTGGGCTTTCCCAATCGTCTTCAACAAATCTTATGTCATGCAGATCTTTTTCTATACCCAACTCATAAAGACTATTGAGATAAAGTTTCTGTGTATTTGAAGGAGATGGTTTTAGCATTACCTGGAACTGATAATAATGCTGCAATCTATTTGGGTTTTCACCGTAACGGCCATCGGTAGGTCGACGACACGGCTGGACATAAGCAATATTTCGTTCTGTTTTCCCTAATGCCCCGAGCGCAGTAGCCGGGTGAAATGTTCCCGCTCCCATTTCAACATCATAAGGTTGCAGCAACACGCAACCATAGTCTGCCCAGAATTGCTGAAGCTTAATTATTAGGGACTGAAAGTCACTAGGATGGTGAGTATTACCCCCCATGTCAAAACCCGTAGATTGATCAATACAGGATAAATACTGCGACTAATAACCGAGGTCAAGTAGCTATAAATAAACTACAAAAATAAGTGTCAACAAGGCTCTCAAGGACCTTAGTTTAAAATTTCTTCACTAGTAAAATTTATTTCTTTCCTAATTATGCGAATCATACTCCAAAAGAAGTTTTAACCCTCTAAAAAGTAGTTGCACTAAAAGTTTGTTATATTAATTTTCTGGTTAAAAAAATACTATGGAGCCACCAATAAACAATTATATTAACAAAGTTCTGTTATTACGTTAATAACATTAAGATTATAAACCCAATCTATTCCAAAGAATTTTTTCTTCAATCACTGGAATGACCTGATTCAGCCAATGTTTTTGGCCAAAACCCATCAGTCTCGAAGCGGACAGCCTTTGTTTTAGCCAAGATTTTTTCTCACCTACTGGTTTGAAAACAACTTTTTCTCCATACTTTTCTTGCATAGTTTTTGTTAATTCACCTATTCCGTCAATTAGACCCATTTCATTTGCACGCCTTCCAGTCCAAAACGCACCTGTATAAACTTCTTCGTCAGAAACCACTATTCTGTCTCCCCTCCTAGACTTTACAATAGATCTAAAAGTATCGTGGACATCTTCTTGCAGCTCTTTGAGCCTAGCAACATCCTCAACCTTTTCTTCTTTAAAGGGGTCCAACATCGCCTTACTCTTACCAGCAGTATAAACACGTCGCTCTATGCCTAACTTCTCTAGCAATTCAACAAAGCCAAAACCTGACGAAACCACTCCTATGGAACCAATAATAGACGACTCATCGGCAAAAATCTCATCAGCAGCACAAGCCAAGAGGTACCCACCAGACGCTGCTGCATCCTCTGCAAATGCTATCACGGGCACATCTTTTTCTTCTGCTAAACTTCTAATACGTTTGAATATTAAAGATGATTGCACAGGACTACCGCCTGGTGAGTTTATCTGTACGGCTACGCAAACAAGGTTTTTCAGATTAAAAGCTTGTTCGATGGGCTTTATGAATCCGTCAGCATATATCCCCTGTCTAATGGGATTACCAACCTGCCCTATAACTCCAGAAAACCTTAAAACCGCAACTACTGGTTTAGGCTTCCTAAATATTGGTATACCAAATTTATCGAATATTCTTCTCAACATTTCCAATCGCGATGCTAATTTAGACACATTTTGATAACTAAATAACTAATTCTTTCCCATCCTTCAATATAGATATAGCTTCTTTAGTAAAGTTTCCACTTTGTTCATGAAGAATCAACCCACTAGAAATTCTAATGGCACCTTCAGCTCCTTTTACAGCCTGAATAATAATTCGTTTTAAACTCGCTCCTTTTTTTGGCAAAAGAGGAAACAATGTAAGATCTCCTGTAAATTTTGATAGTTCTGAAACTATCTCGTCTTTGCGATCATATCTGTGGATTAAAGTTATAGTTCCACCTTTCCGTAACTTTCTTATTGCAAAACTTATCCAATCACTAAGTATAGCTTTACTTTCAATGTGAGCTCTCTCAATTTGAGGGTTAGGTGACGCTATAGCAGTGCCCTTTTTCAAATATGGAGGATTAGCCATAACATGATCAAATTCTCCGTCCTTCACCTTATCATTTGGACAATCAAGTAAGTCTGTATTAACCATCTTTACTCTCCCGTCTAAACGATTTATGGCTACCGCCGCTTTTGCTAAATCAAATAGCTCTGATTGTAACTCAATACCGACTAATTGGGCTTTAGGTACTCTTATCGCCAAACAAAGAGTGGCCGCCCCAGAACCTGCCCCAATTTCTAAAATTTTGTCTCCTTTTTTTGCGGGCACAGAAGCCGCCATTAGGATTGGATCTACGGCTACTCTGTAACCTTTTTTCGGCTGCAAAATTGTTATTTTCCCGCCAAGAATTTTATCCTCGGTCACTGAGAATTCATTCTCTATTGCTATGTAATCTTTTCTCTTAATTTTCAGGTCACCAACATTATTCATAGTAAAAATATTATTTTATAAAAAAGTAAAATAAAAATATTCTATTTTAATAACAAATATTGCGTTTTCAAATATTAAGGACTAATTGTTGTGGGCAAAATTATATTTAGGAATAACACTTGGGAACCGTAGTAAACATAGAAACTGGCTCGGATAGCACCTCGCTAGAGAATTTGTCCAACCTAACCTCTTCTGACTTGGTAGAAGTAAACAAGTTAATAGTTAAATGTATGGATAGCACTGTCGAGCTTATACCGCAACTAGCGGGTCATATAGTCGCCGCTGGGGGTAAAAGAATCAGGCCGATGATGACACTTGCTGCTGCAAGACTTTGTGGATATGGGGGTTCTAGACATATTGCCCTTGCAGCTTGTGTCGAATTTATACATACAGCAACTTTACTTCATGATGATGTTGTAGATGAAAGTGATTTGCGTAGAGGTTTAGCCTCGGCAAACGCAGTCTGGGGAAATCAAGCGAGTGTACTAGTAGGAGATTTTCTTTTTAGTAGAGCTTTTGAGTTAATGGTTGATGATGGGTGCTTGCGAGTCCTAAAAGTGTTATCCAAAGCATCCTCTGTTATTGCTGAAGGTGAGGTGCACCAATTAACTACTTCAAATAATACGGACACTGGAGAAACAGCCTATTTAGAGGTTATAGGATCTAAAACCGCTAAACTGTTTGCAGCGGCTTGTAGAATTGGGGCTATCGTCGCAGAAAGACCAAAAGTAGAAGAAGATGCTTTGGAAACATTTGGAATGAACTTAGGTATAACCTTTCAATTAGTAGACGATTCACTAGATTATTCTGCCAAACAATCGACGCTTGGAAAAACTATTGGCGATGACTTCAAGGAGGGTAAAATTACTCTTCCTGTAATTTTGGCATTTAGACGAGGTGATGATACAGAGAGAAAATTTTGGCGAAGAACGCTAGAAGATCAAACACAAGAAAGTGGTGATTTTGAGCATGCAGTAGAACTTATGAACAAGCATGGTGCTCTGCTAGATACAGTAGAGAGAGCTCGGCACTATGGATCAATTGCAAGAGACTCCATGGGTATATTTGAGAAAAGTCCCGAAAAAATGGCAATCATTGAGGCGATAGACTTTTGTATAAACCGTGCCTATTAATGTGTTTCGCGACTTTAGCCTTTTAAAGTTCTTAACTCACTTAATTTTCCTCATGGCTACTGAGTCAATACCCTCTCGCTCTTCTAACCCAGCCATCCCCCTAAGTATTTCATAAAATGCGACTGTATCTTTCTCGGAATAACCTTTTTCTAGAGCCACCTGCATTATTTGAGAATAGATTGAAGTCATTAACAAAGGAGCGCCAACCTTCTGGCCTAACTCTAACATTAATCGAGAGTCCTTTAGTGATAATTTTACCTGACCCTGTTTTGAATAATCAGATTTAATCATTTTGGGCCCCTTATCGATCATAGTCTTCGAACTACAAGCTCCATCTTGAATGACTGTAAGCAAACTATCCAGATTTAAGCCGGCCTTTTCGCCAAGCAATAAACCTTCAGCGAGAGCCAACCTATTACCTGCTAATATTAAATTTATAACTAATTTAGTTTTAGCGCCAGCCCCTGATGGCCCCATGTAATATGAATTCCTAGCAAACCCTGAGAATAGCGTTTTGCAATAATCAAATGCTTTCTTCTTCCCACCGGCTATAACAACAAGGTCTTTTTCTGCAGCCATCTTGCTTGTGCCACTTACAGCTGCGTCTAGATATTCTATATCATAAGATCTTAGGTAATTAGCAACATCTTCAGACTCGTCAGGGTGGGACGTGGTTGTGTCACAAATGTAGAGTCCACTCCTAGCAGCCTGCAAAATACCGTTGTCCGACAATAAAACATCCCTCGTTATTTGACTTGTGGGCAAAGAAATTATTAAAAACTTAGTATCAATAATTACGTCAGCTGGCTTGGACAGGGCCGTCCCGCCTTGTTTTTTCAATTGGGCCATTCGTTTTGGGTCAACATCATAACCCTGGATCATGAAACCCGCTTCCAAAAGGTTTTTTATAAACGCTTGTCCCATTAGACCCATTCCGATTATACCAATTTTTTCTGCCATCGAGACTACTCCTCAAAAAATTATTTCCGCCAAAAACTATTTACCCAAATATTTGCCTCTCCCCTTAGCTCTTTAAAGCCAGGGAACAGCGCTGTATTACATTTTCGCAACCTTTTAAAATATCTAGGAAATGTTAACTCCAGTTTTAACTCATTAACATGACGGTTTTGCTCAAAAAAGAGCCCCGTGGACCCCATAGATCCAGAAATAAAATTACAATAATATTCTACTTGAGCTGGAGACATTTCCGCTAATGATAATGTGTTAATACATAAATCAACTGGTCCATCTAATTTATTTAATTTATCTAGGAACACGTTCGGAATTAAGGTAAGACTTGGATCTGGATTAATACAAAAATCAGAACCTTCTCGAACCATTTTGACGGGAATTCCCATATCTAAACATCCGCAATAAATTGATGAAAAAGCGAGCGACTCAGGAATATCAACTAATGAATAAGAAACTTCAAAATTGAGAATTTTCATCAAATAATAAGCTAGAGCACCGTATCCCCCTCCAATTTCAATAATTTTTACAACACCACTTTTAGATAACCTCTCTTGCAACAGGTCAATAATCCCATTTTCATACATTAAAGCAATAATCTGCTGATAGCCCAATAAATCATGATTAATAATTTGGTTGGAAAAGAGCCATCCCACCTCAGCAAACTTTTTGGGAGGGGACAAACGAAGCGTCGAAGGTAACTGATTAGCAATCGAAATATTCTGATACACTTCTGGAGGTGGGGGGCCTGCAAGCATACCTAGCACGTCATCCCAGTTATTTGGCAACCTCTTGGAGATCCAGGGTCTGCTCGCGGCCAACTCTAAAGTGGCCAACTGATACCCTGTAAAGGCTTCCGTATAAAATCGTAATTTTTTGATAATATTAGGATCTTTTTCTGCCAATAAGTTATATGAGGTGTGTATATTCCTTATTGAACCATCCACTT
>PTLG01000131.1 GCA_002937995.1 Alphaproteobacteria bacterium MarineAlpha3_Bin7
TCTACCATTTCGAATTTTTCGGGTATAGAAGAAAGATCACGGAAAGAGGGTTCACAAAGAAGAGTTTTTCCTTCTAGGCTAGGATTTACAGGTATAACTCGGAAGCCATTACTTTGTAAGTATTTCATAGCAAAGTGACTAGGTCTCACCCAGTTAGCACTAGCTCCTACCATTGCTATAGTATTCACAGCTTCAAAAATTTCATAAAAAAATTTATCTGGATAATCCACTATGTTCTGCCGAATAAATACCTATCTGCCTCTCCAGAATGCTTCTCTTTTTTCTAAAAATGCATCTATACCCTCTTGCGCGTCATGTTCCATCATATTTTTTGCCATCACTTCGCTAGAGAAATTGTAAGCTGCTTCCACGTCCATATCTAATTGTCTATAAAATGCTTGTTTTCCTAGTGACATTGTTAGGGTCGATCTACTCGCGATGCTAGAGGCATAACTTCTCACGGTGTCATCTAGCATATCCTCTGGTACCACCTTATTTACCATACCGAAACGGTAGGCTTCTTCGGCACTTATTAGTTCTCCCATTAAAAGCATTTCCATCGCATGTTTTCGTTCAATAGTTCGACCAACGGCCACGGCGGGCGTAGAACAAAACAAACCATTAGTTACACCTGGAGTTCCAAATTTTGAATTGTCTGAAGCTATAGCAAGGTCACAACTTGCTACCAATTGGCAACCAGCCGCTGTCGCTATGCCATTAACCTTTGCAATAACAGGCTGAGGCAACCGTGTGATTTGTAACATTGTTCGACTACATTGTAAGAAAAGTTCATGTATAAATTTATAATTCGTATTTGCTCGCATCTCCTTAAGATCATGGCCCGCAGAGAAGACAGGACCGTTGGCAGAGAGTATCACAACCTTGATGGTTTTCTCCTTTGAGATCTTCAATAAGCTATTTTCTATAGCTTTAAGCATTGCTGTAGACAAAGGGTTTCTTTTATCAGGACGGTTTAATACGAGTTCACATATTCCGTTTTCTGTCTTTTCAAGCAATAGTTCCAAATTATCATTATTTTGACTATCCGGCGCCATGATATCTATCCCCTTTTCCGATTAGTTTCTCGTCAGTATTTTTAACCCACCAGATAAATCATGTCCAAGAGTTAATTATTTCTTAGCGGTATTATGATACCTTAGCGTAACATATTAAAAATACTAATAATTTTAATGATTGTATTGACTTCCTGTCTTTCCTCGGCATACTCCCGCAGTATTGATATTAGCTTCGTATGTCTAATAGATGAACTCTATTAGTTTTATTATACCAATTGGAAAATATATGAAAACCTATTCTGCGAAACCTAAAGAGGTAACAAGAGACTGGTTTATTATTGATGCCGACGGGCTAGTTCTAGGGCGTTTAGCTAGCCAGATTGCTCTGCGTCTGAGAGGTAAGCATAAACCGACTTTTACTCCACACATAGATTGCGGTGATAATATAGTTGTAATAAATGCCGATAAAGTTGTGTTGACTGGAAATAAGAGGACCAATAAAGAGTATTTTTGGCATACAGGTTATCCTGGAGGAATTAGAAGTCGAACAGCGGACAAAATTCTGTCCAGTAGATATCCAGAACGTGTCTTAATGAAAGCTGTTGAGAGGATGATATCGCGCTCTCCACTGGGCCGGCAGCAAATGAGAAAACTGCATGTCTATGCAGGCAATGAGCATCCTCACGATGCTCAAAAACCTCAAGTGCTTGATATAGCTAAGATTAATAGGAAAAATGTTAAAGGGGATATACAGTAATGGCTGATGAGCCTAGCGTAATGGAAGAAGCTCTTGCGGAGGCACAAAAGCTTCAAAATCAGGAAAAAATGGAAGAAAATACTTCTTCTGAAAACGAATCGGATCAAGCTACAGGGCCCAGTCTAAATACTGATGATAAGCAGCAAGTTGACCAGCCTGAAACTATAGAGTATCGGCAAATTGTGGACGAACAAGGACGGTCCTACTCTACGGGTAAGCGAAAGGATGCAACGGCTAGGGTTTGGCTCAAGCCTGGTAGCGGTAAAATTGAAATTAATGGAAGGCAGTTGGAGACTTATTTTGCTCGGCCAGTTTTAAGGATGTTAATTCATCAGCCATTTGAGGTAGCTAATCGTAAAAACCAATTTGACGTATACAGTACGGTAAAGGGCGGTGGTTTGTCTGGTCAAGCTGGTGCAGTGAGGCATGGCATAGCTAAAGCTCTAACCCTATTTGAACCAGAACTAAGGGATCCGTTAAAAAAAGGTGGATTTTTAACGAGAGATTCTCGAGTTGTAGAGAGAAAAAAATATGGGCGTAGAAAGGCTCGGAGAAGCTTCCAATTCTCTAAGCGATAGAGCTTTGTTTTTTTGATATGACGTTCGAGTTATACCACACGCATCATTCGACTTGCAGCCAAAAGGTTAGAATTGCCCTAGCTGAAAAAGGTTTACCTAACAAGGATAGCGATTGGGTTGCTCACGAGGTAAATTTGGGAAAATTTGAGCATTTGACCCCGGAGTATCTGCAATTAAACCCAAATGGGGTAGTTCCAACTTTGATTCATGACGGAAGTGTTCTGATCGAATCTTCAGCCATAGTAGAGTATCTAGATGAAGTTTTGCCACAGAACGATTTGGTTCCAAAGACCTCTCTGGAGAGGGCTAAATTGAGGGCATGGATGCGTTACATCGATGAAGTGCCCACAGTAGCAGTTAGAGTACCAAGTTTTGCAAACCTGCTAGCGCCTATGAGGTTCTCAGACTACTCAGACAGTGAGTTTGCACAGCACTCAGCGAGGTTACCAATTAGAAAACGGTTTTATCAGCGAATGACTCAAAATGGTTTTGGAAAAGAGGAAATTGAATATGCTAAAGAGCAGATAAACCAGACATGTGAGCGCATAGATATAGCTATTTTGGAAAAAGGTGGACCATGGATAATGGGGCAGCAATATACACTTGCTGATGTGTTGGTAACCCCGCTTATAGATAGAATGAGTGATCTCGGTTATAATTATATATGGGTTAACAGGTATGAGAGAATGGGGGAATGGTACGAAAATATAAGGTTAAGGCCATCTTTTGCAGCAGCCTTTTACCCTGGATCTAAAATCTCTGAGAGGTACCCAGAAGCTTTTATGACTGCTAGAAAGCTTGAGGCGGAGAGGGGTTTCTAACATTGTGAAATGTTGGTGGTTTAGGAAAACAGATGCCAAAATTTAAAACTGAGGAATTAAAAGTTGAGGATCAATATAAGCTTATGAGTGGGTCCATTATTCCAAGACCTATTGCATTAGTATCAACTTTGGGTCCAGATGGATATAATGCCGCGCCATTTAGCTTTTTCAATTGTATTGGTGTGTCCCCTCCGATGTTTATGATCTCATGCAGTCCTCGTGATGGTTTAGGGGGAAGCAAGAAAAAAAATAACGTTAAAGATACTGTGGCAAATTTGCGTCATTGTCCGGAAATGGTGGTACATATAGTTGATTATTATCTTCGAAATCGAATGAACGTCTGTGCCCATGATGTTGATAGTTCAGTAGATGAAATAGAAGAGGCTGGATTCACTATCCAAGAGTCCGAGGTAGTAAAGCCCCCTAGGCTTGCAGAGTGCAGGATACAGTTTGAATCAAAATTATTAGATATTCATGAGATGGGAAAACTGCCTTATTATTTGATTTTGGGGGAAGTAGTGTATTTTCATATTTCTGACTCGGTAATTAATGACGAGTTACATATAGACCCCAATTCTCTTGACGCACTTGGGAGGTTGGCTGGTAGTGGAGGATATACAAGAATTTTGGATAATTTTGTTATGCAAAGATTCCACCCACCGGGGTCCTCTCCTCCAGGGGATATTTTTGAGGCTGCAAAAGCGGCCGCAAAACTGGATAGAAAGTTGAAAATATAGAAAAGATTGGTAAGGAAGTAGTAATTATTGAAAAACAGAAAGTTATGACAGATACAGCTTATAATGTCTGATTTAGGTGTTGCCTGCTTTCATATTTCTCCACCTAATAGCAATACGGCGCAAACATACTGGGTCTTGTTTGAATTAATGGCAGCTAGCCTAAAAAGGGTTGCTCCCCAAGCCAGACTGCATTTGTTGACTAATTCATATACGAACGTGCCTAAGGTTTTGAGTTGTGATGATATATTTATCAATGAATCAGGCAAAGATAGGGAAGATTATTTTAAATACCTGATGTTTGAAGAGTTGGACTGCTGGTATAATTATTTTGAAAAAGGAGCTAACTTACAAAATACTATTTTGGTAGATATAGATATTTTATTTCAGAGGGATCCAGGTGTTTTATTTGATAATAAATTTGACATTGGGTTAACCTATAACAATGATCCTTCTCTTCATAGTTTTAATGCGGGTGTTATATTAGTCGATAGTTACAGACATTGTGCGATCGACAAATATTTTGGTAACCTTCTTAACCATATCAAAAATTATGAAATGGACCAACAGCAATGGTACGGTGATCAGAAGGCGATGGCTGATGTTTTAGATGAATACAGCTATGAAAAATGGTATCCGAATGTTTTCGATAAGACATATGATAAGATACGGTATAGGTTTTGGCCTGTAGATATTTGGAATTATAGTTTTCCATTAGATTCAAAAAATAAGCCTATCTATTCAATAAACAGAGAGGCTGGAATTATACATTTTAAGGGAGAACGGAAAGGGTTTATGACAAGGTATGCTTCAGAAGTCTTAAATATAGAAGTGGGTTAAGTTTCCGCTAGAATTTTCTGGATAAACTTTTTGACAAATATAAGTTTGTAACATTTGGTTTATTTTTTATATTTTGAAGCTAATCTAGAACAGCGCATGATTTTGTTCGCAGTAACAGTATATAAAAAGTATGGTTTTTTAAATTAGGGAGATTTTCTGATGACTATTAAATATGAAACGATAGATGTTTTGGAGATGACCCCAAAATGTGGGGGTTTTATAGAAGGGGTAGACTTATCGCAAGATATTTCGAATCAGCAGTTCAAGGAAATATATAATGCTGTTGTTGATAGAGTTGTTGTGATTTTTAGAGGGCAAAAATTAACCCCGAAGCAACATATTTCTTTCTCTAAAAAGTTTGGTAAAACACAAGCTTCAGCTGTTTCAGGTTTTGAAAAGAATACTGATTATCCCGAGATCGATAACTTGGCTTATGATGCAGATAATCCTCCACATGTAACAAGAGATCTATGGCATACAGACTTTGCGGGTAGAGAGAAGCCCACATGGGGGACGCTGTTATATGCTAGAGAAATTCCACCAGAAGGTGGAGATACAATTTGGGTTAATAACGTTGCAGCCTATGAGGCGCTATCAGATAGAATGAAACAGCATATCGATGGATTGACGGCGTATCATGACTCATATCGTCCCTATGGTGAAACAATCAGACCTGAAATGTGGGAGGATGGGGGAGAGTCGTTAGGACGATTAAAAACCGAGCGTTCCATCTATCGACCTGCTTTGCATCCAGTTGTAAGAACTCATCCAGATAGTGGGAAAAAGGGCTTATTTGTAAATGAGTCGATGACAACTAAAATAAAGGAGCTGGATTTTAGAGAGAGTGATTACTTGCTGCGATTTCTGTTTGATCATTTGAGGACACCAGAGTTTCAATATAGACATAAATGGGAGGCGGATGACCTGGCGATTTGGGATAATAGAACCTCCCTTCACTATGCTTTATTTGATTATGATCAATATCGCTTAATGCATCGAATTGTTATAGAGGGAGATGTGCCGTATCAATAATGAGTAAAAACTTAGGAGGAAGGTAATATGTTAGTTTTTGATCTAGACAAACAAAAAGAGTTTAGTGACAGTAAGCATGTAGAGAAAGTTCTGGCAAGTGTCGAAGAGGGTGATGTCACAGTTGCCTGCTGGGAACCAGGGCAGGTTAGCCCTAACCACTGTCACCCCGATGCTACTGAAATTTATTTTTGTTTTGAGGGTGGTGGGAAGATGAAAACACCTGATGCTAATATAGATGTTATACCTGGTTCGTTTGTAGTGCATCCTCCTGGGGAGTTGCATGAGTATACGAATGGCCCTGAGAGAACGCTACTCTTCAGAGTCCGTTATGGAGGTGATATGGCGGCTAGAGTTAAAGATTGGCCAAGTAGTTTAGATTGGTCACCTACCAGTGAAGATAAGGAATATTTTGGAAACTAGCGGTAATCTTGTAAATAAATAATAATATTTTTCAATTGTAATTGATGTAAGGGAGGGAAAATGGGAGATACTAAGACTGAGGGCGCATATAAAGCTGGAGATGGTGATTATGTATTTAATGTTGAAGAACTGGAGGGATTGATGGCGGGCCCGGGTTATGCGGAGACATTTGGTCCAGTAATTGAAGGAGAATTGACCCAGGTAGGTGTAATGACCTTGCCAGCTGGTCAAACTTCGGCTCCTCATTATCATGCCAATGAGCAATGGGTATATGTCTTGGAGGGAGATCTTGAGGCAACTGTTGATGGTCAGAAGTCAAATGTGGGTCCGGGACAAATTCTATTTTTTCCAGCTAACGTGGTTCATACCGTTACCGTGTCTAAAGAGGGAGATTGTCGTTTTTTCACTTGTAAGGATTTGCGTACTGGTATAGCTGGGACCCCAGCATAACTTTTTACTTTATTTTTCTGCTATCCTCGCTAGAACTGGTATTAGAGGAGCTAAGTTATGGAAAATAAAAACTTTGATTTGGTCGTAATTGGTTCTGGTCCTGCTGGAGAAAAAGGTGCCGCCCAAGCTGCTTACTTTGGTAAGACTGTAGCGCTGGTAGAAAAAGAGAATGTTCTTGGAGGGGCTGCAGCAAATACAGGTACCTTGCCATCAAAAACGCTAAGGGAGTCCTCTTTATATTTGTCTGGCTTTAAGCAAAGAGGTTTGTATGGTATCTCAACAAAACTTAAGGAGCAGGTAACAGCAAAAGATTTTCTTTACAGGGAAAGGATGGTCGTTCAGGGAGAAAGGTCTAGAATTTCTGATAACCTTGAACATCATAAGGTTGTTGTTTACAGAGGTGAGGCAAGTTTTACTGATGGGCACACCATAGAGGTAGCTACAAAAAATGGTTCTTCTATTCATCTAACTGGAGAAAAAATTTTAGTGGCAACTGGCTCGCACCCCTATCAACCCGCCAATTTTCCATTTCATGACCCAAGAGTATTTGATTCCGATACTATTCTAAATATTGATCAAATTCCGCCCAGCATGGCAATAGCTGGTGGTGGTGTTATTGGCTGTGAGTATGCTTGTATGTTCGCAGCTCTAGGTATTAAGATTGATTTGATCGAAGGTAGAGATAATTTGCTGGCTTTTCTTGACGCCGAATTGAGCGATAGTTTGGCAAATTGTATTAGATCGATGGGAATAAATTTACATCTGTCATCAGAAATTAAAGACGTAAACGCTACAGATAAAATTATTATAAAGTTAAGTACAGGGACGTCTATTAAAGCTGATACACTTTTGGCTGCTTCCGGTAGAAATGGAAACACCCA
>PTLG01000132.1 GCA_002937995.1 Alphaproteobacteria bacterium MarineAlpha3_Bin7
TTCGGGCTCAATGAAAAACAAATGAAGTCTTTTGAGGTAAAAACGCCTCTAGCTGAATTAAACGAATTAAAGGAGTTAACACTTCAAGATGACTAAAAACCTATTCAAACTTATTTTATTTACCACAATTATAACACCTACACTGGCGGTGGGTCAGTTGCCACCACAACAAATTAAAGAATCAGGCCAATGGGTAGCTTTTAAGTATGGTCAAAATAAAGATAAAGTCTGCTATGTTTCTAGTATACCTATAAAAATGACTGGCAAATATAAAAAACGCGGTCAAAGTTACATAATGATAAGCCACAGACCCTCAGATAAGCCGCCGACCCTTAACGTTTTCGAGCATAGGGCTGGCTATACTTATAAAAAGGGCAGCGAAGTTACGGTTGAGATTGGCAATCAAAATTTTCGTCTTTATACGAGTGCGGACTCTGCCTGGGCTAAGGATTCTAAAACAGACGAAAATCTCGTCAGGTCAATGATTAAAGGAAACAAGTTGGTTCTGCGGGGGACCTCCAACCGAGGAACAAAAACTATCGACACCTATTCACTTTCAGGGTTTACTGCTACTTTTCGAGCATCAGCTAAGGCCTGTAAGTTGAAGAAAACTTTATAGACTTTCAAAGTGTTAAATCTTATCGGTCTTTCAAAATATGAGGTTGAAGAAGCCTTGGTGAACTTGGGGGAAAAGCCCTACAGGGCAAAACAAATGTGGCACTGGATTTATTGTAAAGGTGCTCAAAATTTTGAGGAGATGTCCTCTTTTTCGGAAAAATTAAAAATTCTTTTGGCAAATCATTTTACTCTTCAACGTCCTCGTGTTTCTCACGAACAATTATCCAATGATGGTTCATTTAAATGGTTGCTGGAAGTAGATGGTCCAAACAACATTGAAAGTGTGTTTATTCCAGAGGTGGATCGTGCTGCTTTATGCGTATCGTCTCAAGTGGGCTGCACTTTAAATTGCAGCTTCTGCCATACTGGAACCCAGAAAATGGTGCGAAATCTAACTGCAGGAGAAATATTGGGGCAGATAATGGTAGCAAAGGATAAATATCAAGATTGGAAAAAGCCGGCTTCGGAGAGAAAGCTAACTAATATTGTTATGATGGGAATGGGAGAGCCACTATTTAATTATCCTGAGGTTTCTAAAGCCTTAAGAATTATCATGGATCCAGAGGGCATTTCCTTGTCGAAAAGGCGAATAACGCTCTCAACCTCTGGCGTAATTCCTATGATAGAAAAGGTCGGCACTGAATTGGGTGTGGGTTTAGCCATATCTCTTCATGCTGTAACAGATGAGATTAGAAACGAACTAGTCCCAATCAACAAAAAATACCCTATAGAACAATTGCTTAACGCTTGCAGAACATATCCAGGGGCAAACAATGCTCGAAGAATAACATTTGAATACGTTATGCTTAAGGGGATTAACGACTCAGAAGCCGACGCTAGGGAATTATCTCGCCTTCTGAGAGATATCCATGCGAAAGTGAATCTCATACCCTTCAATACTTGGCCAGGTTCTCCATATTCCTGTTCCTCAACTTCTGTAATCAAAAAATTTGCCAGCATCCTCAACAATAACAAAATATCAGCCCCCATTCGCGTACCGCGGGGAAGGGATATTATGGCTGCGTGTGGTCAGTTGAGATCAGCGAAGGAAAATAACGAGCCAAAAAAATTAAATAGCCTTTCCTAGATAGAACAAATCCAGTCCCTAACAAGATCCCAAAATATGTTAAGTTACCCGCCTGTCCTTAAGCGCAGCGATTAGTGTACCTTCGTCCATAAAATCTAATTCTCCACCAAGCGGTATGCCCTGCGCCAACTCAGAAATCGAAACACTACAATTAGTCAAACAATCTGTTATATAGTGTCCTGTAGTTTTTCCGTCTACTGTGGCACTAGTGGCAAGGACCACTTCTGTCACTTTGGAATCACTCGCCCGCTTAACAAGAACGTCGATATTTAGCTCTTCCGGTCCTCTTCCATCTAACGGTGACAACACTCCCCCCAAAATGTGGTAACGCCCTTGATAGCTTGCTGTTCTCTCAAGCGCCCATAAATCAGAGACACCTTCTACTACACAAATGATGGTCTCATCACGCCTTGGATCCGAGCAAATATAGCATGGGTCTTGGACATCTAAATTACCGCAAAATTGACAGTTTTTAACATTTTGCCAAGCCATTTGCATTGCCTGGGATAGTGGTTGCAATATCTGATCGGAATTACTTATCAAATATAAGGCCGCCCTCCTAGCAGATCTAGGCCCCAAGCCAGGAATTTTTGCCAGCAACTTAATTAGCGTATCAATTTCATTAACTTGTTGCATAAAAACTAATTGGCAATCTAAAATGGTAGCTTTAAACCAGGTGGCAACTGCAAGCCACCTGTTAGCTCTGACATTTTTTCGTTTACCGCATTATCTACTTTAGTCCTGGCGTCATTGAGTGCTGCGACCGCCAAATCCTCTAGCACCTCTATGTTATCTTTATCCACCAGACTCTCGTCTATTTTCAGCGATTTTACTTGATGTTTTCCGCTCATGGTTATTTCAACCAAACCGCCACCAGAAGACCCTGTAACCTCAAGTTCAGACAACTTGTCCTGCATTTCAGACATTTTTGACTGCATCTCCTGGGCCTGTTTCATCATTTGTCCTAAATTCTTCATTTGCTTCCCCTCTCGTCCTTTTCTTCAGGAAATGAGCTCAAATCTTCATAATTTTGAATTGTTGCTCCTGGAAAATTTTCCTGTACCTTTTGCACCCAAGGATGTTTATAAATTTCTACCCTTCGAGCATCTTCTGTTCTTTTCTTCTGTTCTGACAGAGTTTCTGAAAGAGCACCGGCAGAAGTCAAAGAAACAGCCCAACTATCCTGCACTTTTTCCCTTATAAACTTTTGAAGACGTTGAGGTATGTCTCTTGACGCTCCCTCTATCAGACTTATCTCTATTTTTCCCAAGTTAAAGCTCTCCAATCTGGCATTGTTTACTAAGTCTAACATTAAGATTCGTTCATTCTCCTCATCTAAAATATTTATTAGTTCTTGAAAACTCGAAATTGAATATTTTTCATTAGACTTACTTTTTTTGCTGGTATTAGAGTCGGGTTTCGTGTTGGTTATGCTTCCAGTGCCAACTTTAGAACCAGCGTTATGTTTCCCAGATGAGTCTTGTTGTCCAATCTCTCCGGTGTCCAACAATTTTATCGCTTCTGACGGACTGGGCAGATCGCTTAGAAAAATTAGTCTTAAAATTATCATTTCTACGGCCTGCAACCGGTCGGGAGCATCCTTTATTTCTTGAAGACCCTTAATCAAGACTTGCCAGGCTCTGCTTAAATCTGCCATTGAGAGCTTAACGGATAAATCTTCTATCAAAGCCCTTATTTCATCCGAAACACTCTGATTTAGGTCGGTTTCTTGATCTATTTTCATGCGGGTTAACGTATGAATTGCCTCAAGTAAATCCTGTACAACCATCAATGGATCAGAGCCACTTTTGTAATCCTCATCAAGTATCGATAAGGTTGCTTCTACCTCACCCCCAAAAATCAGTCTCAAAAGTTCAAAAATTCTGTTCTTATCGCTAAGCCCCAATAATTCACGTACATCACTTTCGTCTAACTCCCTGTTATCCCTCAAACTTGTGGTAACAACTTGATCCAATAGGCTTTGACCATCCCTAACAGAACCATCAGCAACACGGCAAATCAACTGTAATGCTCCTGATGTTATTTTAGCATTCTCTAGTCTTATTATCTCTTTAAAGTGCTCTGATAAGTGGGCTTGGCTAACTCTCCTAAGATCAAATCTTTGACAACGAGATAACACTGTCAATGGAACCTTTCTGATTTCAGTTGTTGCAAATATAAATTTTACATGAGGTGGTGGCTCTTCCAGGGTCTTTAGGAGGGCATTAAAAGCTTCAGAGGTAAGCATGTGAACCTCGTCTAGTATATAAATTTTATAACGGGCAGAAACGGGCTTATAGCGAACTCCATCAATTAATTCCCTAATATCTGATATGCCCCGACGACTTGCTGCATCCATTTCCATCACGTCCATCAGTCTGTCCTCTGATATAGCAATACACATATCACACCTTCCGCAGGGGTTGATGGTTTCCTTACCCTTTCCGTTGTCCCCAACACAACACAATGCCTTAGCAATAATTCTGGCTGTTGTTGTCTTTCCAACCCCTCTTACTCCAGTCAAAATATAAGCGTGAGCTAGTCTTTTGGAATCAAAAGCGTTAGTCAGGGTCTGAACCATTGCATCCTGGCCAATAAGAGAGGAAAAGTCTGTCGGCCGATATTTCCTAGCTAAAACCTGATAACTTCCAACTTGGGATTTCAATTCACTAATATTTTTATCTGCTTCTTCCATATATTTATACTTTTAGAAAAACTCCTCTATAGGGCCACGTTATGGCTATGTGGGAGATTGGTACAGCGACCCAAACTATTCTCGTTACGGCTGCTTCCTTCCGGACCTGACCGGGTTGGCGAGATGTCTGTCCGCGCCCAATCTCCCAGTGAAATATAGCAGGGATAGGGGTGGGGATAGCAAGCTCCAATAGTAATTATTTAGTTTCAAACACCGCGAGGCTAGTATAAAGCGAGGTTTTAAGGTTTTTTCCTTATTAAAATAGGTTTTGTTTAGGTTAATTTGGTGCTAGCAAGGTCAGTTAAATGAATGCGGAAGCAGGTTGGTCTAGAATAATGAGCCAAAGATTTTATTTTGACAAAAACGTAATAAATCGTTCAACACTCCTCAGACAAGATAATCACATTGGTAGACAATTAAAAAATATGGGCCAAAAATTTATTTTTGTTTGTGATGGCAAAAATTTATTTTATGTAGGCGACAAACCCAAGCCAGTGTTTTTAGATAAAAGGGCGTTAGCAGAGCTGAAAATAGAAAACTATGAGAGAATCTTCTTAGGGGTTGCAGATAATACTGCCTTTTATGCCATTGTGACCCCAGTCAACATTAGTATTGGGGATACTATTTTACCCTCAAATCATTACTTTGAAGACCTTAGAACCGTGGCCACAAACATTGAACCCTTAGAAGCTTCTTACTTGGCCTACGCTAAAGCACTTGTTTTCTGGAACGAAAAGTCCAGGTTTTGCGGGATATGCGGGAGCCCTACTACCTCCCAAAAAAATGGCCATGAGCGAATTTGTTCAAGTGATGTCTGCAGACAGGTGCACTTCCCAAGGACTGACCCAGCGGTGATTATGTTAGTAACCCACCCAACAGCGAAGAAATGTCTGCTTGGCCGCAACCGGAGATTCAAAGGGATGAGATTTTCAACGCTGGCTGGGTTTGTAGAGCCCGGAGAAACTTTGGAACAAGCTGTTATTAGGGAAGTTTTTGAGGAAACGGGAGTTCTTGTCAGCAAAGCTACATATCGCGGTTCTCAGCCCTGGCCCTTTCCTGCGTCAATAATGCTTGGGTTTAGAGCCGAGGCAGATTCAGAAGAAATTAAATGCGATGACGATGAATTAATAGAAGCCAGGTGGTTTACCAAAGAAGAAACGCTTGCCCTTTCTAAACTCGAAGACGGCTTGCCGCCATCGAACTTCTCAATTTCTCGCTGGCTAATAGATGTTTGGCTAAACGAATCATAAGGTTTTGTTGCTAAACCTATTTCGAACTTACAACTCTTCGCCTCGCAGCAGTCTTGGGAGGGTTCCAAGTTCACCTATGGCTTGTCGCATAAAAAACCTTTTGATCAAATTACTAGAATCAATCAGCTTTAAACCGAACTTCCGGCTAAAGGCCAGGGTAGGTATTTTATTAGAAAATAGTTTATTTATCCCGTCTGTAGAGGCAACCATCGCTGCAGTATCTAGGCTCCGCCATCTCTCGTATTTTCTTAGACTATACAAATCACCGGGGTCTAAACCCAATCTCAAAGCGTCAACAACAACCTCTGCTAGCACCGCTACATCCCGCAAACCAAGATTCAACCCTTGGCCCGCTATCGGATGAATAATACGCGCAGCATCTCCAACTAGTGATATCCCAGGAGAAACTATGTTTTTTGCAAATTGAAGATCGAGTTGGTAGGACAAAATCTCACCTGACAGACTGATGCTGCCTAAACTTTTGCCAACACGCGACTCCAGTTCCTTTATAAAATTACGGGGTGGAAGCTTCAAATACTTATCAGCAGTTGGTATATCCATCGTCCACACAATAGAAGATCTATTGTCTTTTAGAGGCAGAATAGCTAGAGGCCCAGGGGGGAAAAACAATTGACGGGCTGTGTTCCTCTGGGAAATACTATGCTTTACTATGAGAACAATTGCTTTTTGGTGATATTGTCGACATTTTGATTTAAAACCAGCCAGACGTCTTACTGCTGAATTTCTGCCATCAGCACCCACCAGTAAATTTGTTGAAATTTTTACATCTTTTTTGGGGAAAAGCTCAATACCTTGCGGACTATGAGAAATAGTTTTTAGTTCAAAATTATCAAAAAGGATTGTATTTGTTTTTTTCCTTATTTTTTTGAATATTATTTCCCTTAATTTGTCATTTTCAACAACATAACTCATTGGCTCACCAGGTACTAAATCACTAGAAAAGATTATGGAATTTTTAGGACCACCTTCTTCTACTTTGATATCCAGGATAGGGTTTGAAAAAGCGTCTAAATCCTTCCAAAGACCTAAAACATCCAACATTCTTTTTGAAGTTTTGCTTACCGTACTGGTTCTAGGGTCAAAACCTATAGAGTCCAGTTTTTCTGTTTTAATCTTGTCAATTAAGGCAATCGTGGCGCCCGTTTTAGAGAGAGCCAAGGCAGTTATACCGCCAATTAAACCCCTACCTACAATAGCGATGTCTATTTTATCTACCAAAATGCCTTGATCCCATAAATTTTTCCATTAGATACAACTCAGTTTAGTCAAAAAATCAAAATAGTCTCTAGTTAAATAGACTCCTGCCTATTTTCTAGGCAGCAGCACAGGGTGTTTTGGCGAATTTGCTCAATCTTTGAGCTCTTTTGTCCGTTTCTTTGAGTTTTCATAGCCTCAATCCTACTAACTTACTGATATAACACGTTTTATAAAAATTGGCACGGAACTTGTTATATTAGAGCTATAGTCTTGTGTTAAGTGGGTAACGCTATCAGGCTATCTTTTGAGAAGACATTTAATAGCTAAAGTATAGGAAGTTACTGATTTTAGGTTTTTTGCTGTAATTTATATTTTTAGCAGGTTTATTTATAGCAGTTTTTTTGGGGAGGACCATCATGCTTATCATTCAAAAAGTCTTTTTGCCGCTAGGTTTGTTTCTAATTGCATTGATGGCCTTTCCAGACCCAGCAAGTGCTAACGATAAGTTGTCATCGGGCGACACGGCTTGGATAATGACCTCAACCGCTCTGGTCTTGTTTATGACGCTGCCGGGCCTTGCTTTGTTCTACGGAGGACTAGTAACGTCG
>PTLG01000133.1 GCA_002937995.1 Alphaproteobacteria bacterium MarineAlpha3_Bin7
CCCTTGTCTGGCAAGGTATCCTTTGGGTCTAAAATATCATCGTAACGCTGATTAATAATATCAAAAATTGTTTTGCTGTCATCCGCGCCACAAATCTCCAATTCGTATAAACCTTGAATGCTGGATATTCTGGCTAGTGTGATATCTTTATTAAGTTTGCCGCTCCCTACCATAATATCACTCTGTAATTTGATAAATATCTAATAGGATCGACTCTTTAAGCTAATCATAGTGGTACAGGCCTTAGCGGCCCTTCCACCCACATCTTTTTGTTTTTTATCAGCCCTAACTCTGGCCTGTTCCATATTCTCACATGTTATGAGACCAAAACCATAGGGCATTCTAAACTCTAATGCTAAATCCATAAGCTTTCTGCTAACCTCCCGACAAATATGGTCATAATGGTCAGTCTCCCCTCTGATTACACAACCGAGTGAGATGGAACCGCAAAAACTTCCAGACTCCCAGAACATTTTGGTAGCTTGAGGTATTTCAAAAATACCGGGCACCTCGACCCGTTCGAAGCTAAAACCCTTTGCATCTAGCACAGAAATAGCGCCATCAGCTAAATCGATAGATATTTCTGGGTAAAACTTGGCTTCCACTATGAGAACACTTTTAAGGGAGCTATCCATAAAACTCATCCCTCACGGGGTATTTGTAATCACGACCAAACTTGATATCTCTGCGCTCTTTAATAACTAAACCGTGTCCACCCAAGCCAACAATCGAACGCTCTGTATTTGACAGTAATATCATATCTCGAATACCTAGGTCCCGCAGTATCTGTGCGCCCACGCCATACTCTCTCAATAAGGCGTTATCCTGTTGTTCTTCTGTCCCCTCTCTCTTCTTAATAAACTCTGACAAGCCAGTCCTACTGGAACTCCGAATCATAACTATCGCACCTCTACCTTCCTCCGCAATCAACTCCATAGACCTGTGAAGTTCTAATGTTTTTTCAGCACTATTGATATCATCAAAGATATTAAAAGCGTGCATTCTGACTAGCACTGGCTGGTTGCTGGAAACATCGCCTTTAATAAGAGCCATATGTTCACTGACCTCTGCTGTATTCCTGTAAATAATAGCCTTAAAATTACCACCACTAACAGTATCTAATTTTGTTTCTAATTCCCGCTTTACAATTCTATCATTTTGGACCCGGTAACCTATAAGATCAGCGATTGTCGCAATCTTTAATCCATGTTTTTTAGAAAAAATTAAGAGATCTTCCATACGAGCCATCGACCCGTCTTCATTCATAATTTCACAAATTACTCCCGCAGGATTAAGTCCAGACAATCTAGCTATATCCACCGAGGCTTCGGTATGACCTGCCCGAACTAAAACCCCTCCTTCTCTGCTAGCGAGAGGAAAAACGTGGCCAGGAGACAAAATATCCGCAGGTCCTTTTGAATTATCTATTGCCACAGCTATAGTAAGAGCTCGATCTGCAGCCGAAATACCTGTAGTCACACCGTTTTTTGCCTCAATTGAAATAGTAAAAGCTGTACCGTGGGTGTCCCTACTTTCAGCTGTCATTGGAGCTAATTGAAGTTCATTAATTCTACTTTGTGTCATAGCAAGGCATATTAAACCCTTACCGTTACTAGCCATAAAATTTATTGCATCTGGGGTGGCCATCTGAGCTGGAATGACCAAATCCCCCTCATTCTCTCTCTCTTCATCATCTACGAGAATAAACATTTTTCCATTACGCGCATCTTCAATAATTTCCTCTATTGAGGATAAGTACTGACTATATGAATTATCCTTATTTCCCAATTCCCTACTACCTCATATTTTTAAGTTGTCTATCAACATAACGAGCTAAGATATCAACTTCTATATTAACCCTATCCCCAGTTATCAAGGAGTGAAACGTGGTTTTTTCCATTGTATGCGGAATAATATTTACATCAAAAGTAGAAGTGTTAACTTCATTTATCGTAAGGGATACGCCATTTATTGCGACAGATCCTTTTTTAGCTAACAAAGATTCGAGACCATTCGGAATAGAAAACTTATACCTTTTAGATTCTCCGTCAGGCCAAATATCTTCTATAATAGATACGCCATCTATATGGCCGGTAACAATATGTCCACCAAATTGATCATTAGCATTCATTGATTTCTCTAAATTAACCCTATCTCCCACCATCCAAGACTTGAGTGTAGTTTTAGAAAGTGTCTCATTCGAGACATCAAATACAACGCTATTTCCAGCTTTCTCAACTACAGTTAGACAAACCCCGGAGCAACAAATTGATGCACCAATACAAATACTATCTAGATCAATGTCAGATGCAATTTCATATTGACTATTAAACTCTCCTTTAATAGCTTTCAGCTCTCCTAAATTTGTAATAATACCTGTGAACATTTGAATTTACTCAGGACGTTCAAAAACTTCTAAATAATTTTCTTCAATTTTCAAACCATAGTTCCTTACCATTTTCGGCATGTTTGATATCTCTGATAAATATAAATTTCCTATCATGCCTACACCGTCATTACCTGCTATAGATGAAGACCTAAATACTACAAGTTGGTCAATAAGACCAGCAGTCAAAAGAGCTGCACCTAATTGACTGCCAGGTTCAAATAATAATCGCGTTAATCCAAGCTTACCAAGGTGTTTTAAAACCGTGATTAGATCAGTTTTTGGGTCACCACTTAAGGGGGATAAAATAATTTTAACCCCCTTTGCCTCTAATTTTTTCAATTTATGTTTTTTATGCGTGTCGCTCGTAACAATCCAAACAGGATTTTCCCTCGCAGAGTTGGCCAAATTAGAATCGTCAGCGGTCCTAAGCCTTCGATCCAATATAATTCTTGGCTTATTACGATTTGTTATTCCAGGTAACCTGCACGTAAGCTCTGGGTTATCTGCCAAAACAGTTCCACTACCAACTGCGACCGCATCATGGATATACCGAAATAAATGTGAAAAACCTCTGGCCGACTCGTTAGTAATCCACTTACTCAAACCGTTACCCAAAGCTATTTTTCCATCTAGGGTTGATGCAGTTTTCATAGTCACGAGAGGGCGACCCTGTGAGATTTTTAAAAAAAAACCGAGATTGAGTCTAATTGCCTCTTTCTCGAGTAGACCTACCGAAGTTGATATTTTGTTTTTCTTTAGAAATAATACACCTTTACCATTAACTCTTGGATCTGGGTCTAACGTAGATATATAGATTTTTTTAATACCCGCAGAAACAAGTGCCTCGGCACACGGACCCGTCTTCCCCTCATGGCAACAAGGTTCTAATGTAACATATACCTCTCCGCCTCGAGCCAAGCCTCCTGCCTGCTTCAATGCAACAACCTCCGCGTGAGGTCTTCCACCTGGCATTGTCCAACCTCTACCAACAATTTGGCCCTTGCTCACTATCACGCACCCTACGGCAGGGTTCGGCCAAACATTGCCAAGCCCCCGCCTCGCGAGCGATAAAGCCAATCGCATGAAAGCTTCTTGCTCAAATTCAAAGCTTTGACCACTATTTGCTGATATCTTCACCTAGCGTCCCAATAAACTCTTCAAAGTCCCTAGCCTCTCTAAAGTTTCGATAAACCGAGGCAAATCGGACATAAGCAACTTGATCCAAGTCGGCGAGTTGATCCATCACAATCTCCCCAATTACTTTTGACGGAACCTCTGTCTCACCTAAAGTTTCCAATTTTCGCTGAATACTATTACTTATACGTTCAATCTTCTCTTCTTCTACACTTCTCTTTTTTAATGCAATCTTTAGAGATTTTGTGAGCTTTTCTCGATCAAAGGGCTCCTTCTCTCCATCCTTTTTAGTAATCACAAGCTCTCGCAGTTGCACCCTTTCAAATGTCGTCCACCTTGCTCCACATTCCGAGCAAGAACGACGTCGCCTAATGGACGCATTATCCTCTGTCGGACGTGAGTCCTTAACTTGAGAATCCAAAAAACCGCAAAAGGGACAACGCATAGTTTTGTATCCTTTCTAAATATCTAATTAAAAACATTCGTATATATTGGAAACTTAGAGCACAACTCTTGAACCATAATTTTCATTCTTTTTTCAGCTTCACTATTATTATCTTTGTTCACCACCAACCCATCAAGAACCTCGGAAATAAAGGATCCCACCAACTCAAATTCAGAAACATCAAAACCTCTGGAAGTGCATGCTGGGCTGCCAAGCCTTATACCAGAGGTAATCATTGGCTTTTCCGGGTCAAATGGAACCCCATTCTTATTGCAAGTTATATTAGCTCTCTCTAAGCTGGTTTCTGCTATATTTCCTGTTATCCCTTTGGGACGAAGGTCCACCAAAACTAAATGAGTATCAGTACCCCCAGACACCATATCAAGGCCTCCATCAATTAATTTGTCTCCCAATATTTTTGCATTATTTATGATTTTCTGAGAATAAATTTTGAATTCTGGCAATAGAGCCTCTCCAAAAGCAACGGCCTTTGCTGCAATAACGTGCATTAAAGGACCACCCTGTATTCCCGGGAAAACAGCAGAATTTATCTTTTTGTATAATTCCTCTTCATTTGTTAGAATTATGCCACCTCTGGGGCCTCTAAGAGTTTTGTGCGTTGTGGAAGTCACGACATGTGCGTGAGGAAAAGGATCGGGATGAACATCCCCAGCAACTAATCCTGCAAAATGTGCCATATCTACTAACAAGTATGCACCTACTTCATCAGCAATATCTCTAAATTTTTTAAAATCAATATGTCTCGGATAGGCAGAACCCCCTGCAATTATAAGCTTGGGTTGATGTTCAATCGCAAGGTTACCAACTTCTTGATAATCAATAAGGTGGCTCTCTCGATCAACCCCGTATGAAATAGCATTGAACCATTTCCCAGAAACATTTGGTTTGGCCCCGTGAGTCAAATGTCCACCAGCTTCTAAGGACATACCTAGTATAGTTTCACCAGGTTGAACTAAAGCAAGGAAAACTGCTTGATTAGCTTGAGAACCTGAATGTGGCTGCACATTTGCAAATTTAACACCAAATAGTTCCTTAGCTCTTTGCTGCGCTAGAGACTCTGCAACATCAACAAATTCGCAGCCCCCATAGTATCGTTTACCTGGATAACCTTCAGCATATTTATTTGTTAGAATTGAGCCTTGCGCCTCAAGAACAGAATTAGACACAATATTCTCAGAGGCAATCAATTCAATTTGGTTTTGTTGACGTTTTAATTCCTTATCTAGAGCCTCATATATCTGGGGATCATTTACAAACAAGCTTTCTACCGCGTTGTCCGCAGAATTGACTGCATTTTTTCTTCCTACTGGAATATCCATAAACTTACCTTTTTAACTTATAATTATTGACCAAGTTTTGAGACCCTTGCTTGATGCCGACCACCTTCAAACTCTGTCTCCAAAAAAAGTTTTAAACACTCTATTGCCAAATTTTCATTAATAACCCTGCCACCAAACACAATTACATTTGCGTCATTATGTAGGCGCGCCGAGCTTGCTGCGGCCTGGTTATGGACCAATGCCGCTCTAATTGATTTAAACCTATTAGCGGCAATGCTAATTCCAATTCCAGAGCCACATACCAGTATTCCTGTTTTTACACGCTCTTTCATAAACAACTCACCCATCTTGCTTGCTATATCTGGATAGTCCACTGGATTCTCGCCATGAGAGCCAAGGTCAATAAACTCATACTGATCACTGGATAAAGATTCCATTAGAAACCTCTTTAAAGAGTATCCTGCGTGATCACATCCAATAGCTAGTGGGCTACTACTCAACCATACCCCCAATTATGCACCATAGAGCTACAAATACTATATATCGTCTAGAAGCCAGATCATACCACTACCAGTAGGCACATACCAACTCAAGAAAATATTTTAAATATTAACATTTTTATTTTAAACAAAAATATCTTAGAAACTATCCGATGAAAAACCATGCCTACTAACCTGTGCATTTTTTTTCAGTACCATTGCCAACTTTTTTGTAGCAACACTCTCTAGGTAGGACTGTTCTGCCTTGCGGTCCCCAACTATTGACACCTCTGTACCGCTAACAGGATCAACAGCAGAAACCTTTACATAGCTTCCCTGCACTATAAATTCTAGGATTACTTCTTTCATTTTTATCTGCGGCTTCTCTTATCTTTATGCTGGGAACTCTATCAAAAAACTTGTTTTAGCCACTTTTTACTAATAATTGGTTAGGTAATTGGTAATTCCCTGGTATCCTTAAGTTGTCGTAAAGAGATACTTGATGCCATTTGCACAAAATCTAACTCATTAATTAATTTTTGCTGAAAGCTATCGTATTCATCGATACTCTTAGCAACAATCTTTAATTGATAATCCGCACCGGAACCCGTCAGTCTATGCGCTTCGAGTATACAATCATATTTATCAATAATGTCTGTGAAGTTGGTCGCCCATTCTTTTGAGTGACTACTTACAGAAATAGATAAAAAAACCATAACAGGAAGCTCCACAGAATACCTATTTATGGAAACTGAGCGGGATAGTATTACGTTATCCTCTTCCAACTTACGAATGCGATTCCAGCAGGGTGTCGTTGAGAGTCCCACTTTTTTTGAAATTTCAGACAAAGGAAGATCAGCATTTCTTTGTAAAATCCTGATGATTTCCTTATCTATTTTATCCATTTTATTTACCTATTGTAGAAAATTATTCTGTTATAGAACGGTTTTAAAGAATTTTAGAGAAATAATAAAGTTTTTTTATTGCTAAATTAAAAATTTGTACTAAAACCTCGATATTTATTTTACCCTAAATGCTGCTGAGAAAGGATAAACAAATGACAAATGAGAAACAAAACCCTGAGACAATTGTTCTTCATGCTGGGTACCGTAGCGATGAAACAACTGGCTCAGTAGCAGTACCACTCTATCAAACCACCTCCTACCAATTTAATAATACAGAGCATGCTGAAAACCTATTTGCATTAAAGGAACTCGGAAATATTTATACAAGAATTATGAATCCAACTTTGGACGTTTTGGAACAACGAGTATCTGCCCTAGACGGGGGTGTAGCTGCCCTAGCTGTCGCTTCCGGTCAAGCCGCATCGACTTACTCAGTAATGAACCTGTGCAGAGCCGGTGATAATTTTGTTAGCTCTACGGATCTATATGGTGGAACTTGGAATTTATTTGCTAATACCATGAAAGATTTTGGTGTTGAAGCCCGTTTTGTTGACCCAACAGACCCCAATGCCTTTAGAGATGCAACGGATGATAAAACCCGATGCTATTACGCTGAAACACTTCCAAATCCAAAACTTAATGTCTTTCCTATCAAAGAGGTCTCAGATATTGGCAGGGACTTAGGAGTACCATTGATTATGGATAATACTGCAGCACCCTATATTTGCAGGCCA
>PTLG01000134.1 GCA_002937995.1 Alphaproteobacteria bacterium MarineAlpha3_Bin7
GATTGGCGGGACCAATAGCTCCGGGGCAGGTCGTGCAAGCGGGTCAGGGATCTGCACCCCAATCTATTGGTCAGGTAGATACGATTCAGGGAGGAGTAGAGGTAACACGGACGACGGGCACAAAAGTAAAGTTGGTAAAGGGAGACCCAATTTATCAAGGGGATATTGTTGAAACATTTACAGATGGATCTATCGGTATAATTTTTTCAGACGATAGTACTTTTTCGATAGAGAGTGACGGTAAGGTTGTTATAGATGAGATGGTCTATGATGCTGCGGCCGAAACGGGTAGTATGAAAGTAAATCTGGTTCAGGGGGTTTTATCATTTGTTAGTGGGCAAATCGCAAAAACTGACCCAGATGCAATGAAACTTGATACCCCCCTTGCCTCTTTGGGGATAAGAGGTACAACCGGGGTGGTAAGGTTACCAGCTGGTGAACCGGTAACTATAGCGCTTGCACCCAATGCTGATGGATCTGTAGGCGAGATTTCCGTAACAAATGATAGCGGCACCCAAGTGCTTAGTCAGCCATTTCAAGGAGTGTCTGTAGCAAGTTTTACAGCGCCGATCAGTCAACCTTTTTCTATTCCTGTAGCCCAGTTTAATCAGCAGTTTGGTTCTGTAATATCGAGAGCTCAAGCGGCAGAAACTAGAGCAGCCACGGTTAACCAGCAGATTAGGCAGCAGCAACAGCAACAGCAGCAAGAGGAAGCGTCCCCAGAGGGTGAGGATGCTTCGCCAGAGGGAGAGGATGCTTCGCCAGAGGGTGAGGAGGCTCAACCAGAAGGCGAAGAAGGTCCACCAGAAGGCGAAGAAGGTCCACCAGAAGGCGAAGAAGGTCCACCAGAAGGCGAAGAAGGTCCACCAGAAGACGGTGAAGGTCCACCAGAAGGCGACGAAGGTCCACCAGAAGGAGAAGGTCCCCCAGAAGGAGAAGGTCCCCCAGAAGGAGAAGGTCCCCCAGAAGGAGAAGGTCCGCCAGAAGGAGAAGGTCCGCCAGGTCCGGAAGGCGAAGGCCCTCCAGGTGCGGAAGGAGAAGGCCCTCCAGGTGCGGAAGGAGAAGGTCCGCCAGAAGGAGAAGGTCCGCCAGGCCCAGAAGGCGAAGGCCCTCCAGGTGCGGAAGGAGAAGGTCCGCCAGAAGGAGAAGGTCCGCCAGGCCCAGAAGGCGAAGGCCCGCCAGGTCCGGAAGCTGGAGGTTCTCAGGGTCCAGGAGGTGAAGGTGGTCCCCCAGATCCAGATGGTGAAGGTCCTCCCGGCCCAGAAGTGGGAGGTACTCCACGTCTAGAAGGTGATGCCCCTCAGGGGCCCTTTAATCAGGCTGGACCAATAGATGAAGATACTCAGCTAGCAAGGGCTGGAGGTCCTGGTGACCCATTTGGTCCAGGAGGTCCCGGTGACCCATTTGGTCCAGGAGGTCTGGAAGATGGTTTTGGTCCAGGAGGTCCGGAAGATGGTTTTGGTCCAGGAGGTCCGGAAGATGGTTTTGGTCCAGGAGGTTCCAGTGATCCATTTGGTCCAGGAGATCCGGGAGATCCATTTGGCCCCGGCGGTCCAAATGACGATTTTGGTCCTGGGGGTGGTCCAAATGACGATTTTGGTTCTGGTGACCCATTTGGTCCTGGGGGTGGTCCAAATGATAATTTTGATCCCGGGGGTGGTCCAAATGATAATGTTCGTCCCGGGGCTGGTCCAAATGACGATTTTGGTCCCAGGGGTGATCCAGATAATCCAGTTGGTCCAGATAATCCAGTTGGTCCAGATAATCCAGATAATCCTATTTTTCCTGATCCTATTAATACGGATGGCTCCAGCCGCGTTTTTCCAATTGGTCCACCTGCTGATCCTACTAATCTGGATGGCCCCGGCCGCGTTTTTCCAATTGGTCCACCTGATGGTCCAGAATTCTTTGGAGGTCCTGGTTTTGGAGGTCCTGGTTTTGGACCTGGGAATTTTTTTGACGGGGTTCAGGAATTTTTTGGGGAAATTGCCCAACAATTTCAGAATAATCCTGAAAATTTTGATCCAGATGATTTTGAACAATTTGATAATAACAATAATAGTGGTGACAGTAATAGCGGGGCTGGCCAAATTACAAACTTTGGTACATCTGGGGATGATAATATTTCTGGCGGTGATGCTGGGGATGTACTTGAGGGTCAGACAGGCAATGATACCATAGCAGGACTGGGGGGCGCCGATATTATAAGAGGAGAAGATGGTAATGACAACCTGTCTGGAGGTTCTGGCAATGATACAATCGAGGGCGGTGTTGGTAATGATTCGATATCAGGGGGTAGTGGAAACGATATAATCAATGGGGGAGCAGGGAACGATAATATAAGGGGAGATGAGGGCGCAGACAGAATCACCGGCGGTAGCGGCAATGATAGTTTCTTATACACTAGTATTACTGACTCAACATCAATATCACATGACACATTTACAGATTTTGGTAGTGGTGATAAATTTGTCCTTCAGATAGCTGGTACTTCGGGTAAGTCCTTTAGTTTTTTGGGGGCAAATAATTTTACCAGTGATACTTCGAAAGTAGAAGCGCGGCAAAATAATGACGGCAATATAGAAATAGATGTAACTGGCAGCGGTTCTTTGGATATGTTTGTTGATATTGATAATACTATAACCCTGTCTGCTAGCAATTTTGATTTTACCGCTACATCTTAGAATAATTTCTACCGTTCAAATAGTAAAAACGCTCAAGAGGGGGGTTAGTTAGGTGAGCGAGCTTCTTCGAAGGTTCAAATTAGATACTAGGCTTACAGTAGAGTTATTAATTGCTTCTCTATTTGCTAATATCTTGGCGCTTGCAATGCCTATATTCGTTATTCAGGTGCTAAATAGGTATATTGCCCATGGTGTAGATATAACTCTTGCTACTCTAACTTTTGGTGCGGTAATCGCAGTAGTCCTCGAATTCTTTTTTCGCCAGGCTCGCTTGAAATTAGCAACTGGTTTGAGTTCCAATGTTGACTCTGAAATATCGGAATTAGCTTTTGGATCTCTAATTTATTCTGAAAAATCGGAGTTAGAAAAGACAGCGTCGGGGCAAAGGCAACAATGTTTAAACTCGCTTCCTAGTATTCAGGCTGCCTATAATGCTGTTAATATTAGTTCTGTTTTAGATATCCCATTTGCTCTTCTTTTTTTGGCAACATTGTTTCTATTATCAACAACTTTAGGGTTTGTTGCCACAATATTTGTTTGTATAGCCCTCTTTGTTGGCACTGCTACCATGTGGTCAATGAGAAATCCAACTAAGCAAAGTCTTGAGGTTTCAGGTCAGATTATTCCCATCTCAGTGACTGCGAGTAGGGAAGTGGACACTATAAAGGCATTTAATGCTGGAAGTTTTCTTATTCAAAGATGGAAAAAGCATACTTTTAAATTAAGAGAGTTGAGGGAGCAGGTTTTTGGCCGACAGGGTTTGTTTCAGTCTTTTATGCAGGCTTCGGCGGGATTGGTTAGCGTGGCAACAATAGCAGTTGGGGGAGTGTTAGTAGTAAAGGGAGATCTAGATATTGGGACGTTGATCGGAGCCAATATTTTGGCCGTAAGGGCTATACAACCAGTATTTCGATTTACTCAGTTAGTCGAAGTTTTTGTCACAGCCCAGCAGGCGGTAGATAAACTTAGACGTATTATTATTTTACCTCGGGATAAATCTGAGGGATACGCTAAAAAGAATTATCAGGGAAATTTTGAGATAAAAGATGCAGCGTTCATTTATGCTGGTGCACGTACGCCGTTATTCGAATCTTTGTCGTTTTCGGTAACCCCGGGTCAAACAGTGTTTTGTATTGGTGAGAATGGAACAGGAAAATCTACTCTAGCCCGTCTAATGGTTGGATTGATCAATCCTGCGAGGGGTGAGGTGTTGTTGGATGGGATTAACCTCCTTCAAATTGCACCTGAGTGGTGGCGGCGACAAATAGTGTTTTTGCCTCAGGAACCTGTCTTATTCTCTGCAACAATACGAGAAAATATTTTTATCAATAATCCGAATATGATAGACGCAAAAACACAAGAAATTATTGATAGAGTAGGTTTAAGGAAATTTGTTGATGGGAGTGATTCTGGTCTAGATACGTGGATTTCTGAAAATGGTAGGAATTTATCTGTAGGAATAAAAAAACGTATTGCGCTAGCTAGGGCAATCGCCACAGATGGCTCCTTGGTGATACTTGATGAACCCACCGAAGGGTTGGATAATGAAGGTATAAGCGTAGTTGGCAAGGTAACACGAGAGCTATATCAGTCTGGTAAGGCGGTTGTAATTTTTTCTCATGACCCTCAAGCAATGACCGGTGCCAATTTGTTAATTGATTTAAACAGTAAGCCAATTCCAAAAGTTAGTAGGCCAAAAAAAAGTAAAAGCGGATAATAACTAAAGTATAGAATGGAAAATATAGCTGAAAAATATAGTTTTGGAGTTCCAGGCAGGAAGCTATTTTATTTTTGTCTACTTGCTAGTGTACTTCTCATAATTTGGGCGAGTTTTGGCAAGTTAGCTGTTGTTAGTATGTCAACTGGAGAGGTTGTACCTTCAACTCAAGTTAAAACGGTTCAACACTTGGAAGGCGGAATTGTTAGAGAAATACTCGTAAATGAAGGTAATCGGGTAAAAGCTGGCCAATCTCTTATTGTTTTGTCATCGACTTCAAGTGGGGCTGACGTTACAGAATTAAGTTCTAAAATCACCAGTTTACGCTTGGAAGTAGCTAGATTGATAGCTGAGTCAAAAGGAAAGGATAAGCTAACATTAGATAACAAGTTGGCAGATAATAATTTTCAATTGGTAAGGGAAGCTCAAAGCCTTTTTAATAGTCGCCGGGAAGCTCTAAGAAATGAAAAAATAAGTCAAAAAGCGGTTATTTCTCAGAGAGAGCAGGACATCAGGAAATTCTCGGCCACAGTTAGAAATACTAAAAAAACCTTGAAGCTCCTAAATGAGCAGATTGCCATTTCGCAGAACCTTTTGAAGGATAAGTTAACCAATCGCTACAAACATTTAGAGTTGTTGCGACAAGCTTCTATGCTCAATGGAAAATTGGAGGAAGGGCAGGCCGCAAGGGAGAGAGCGCGACAAACTTTAAAACAGGCACAGGTTAGCCTTAGTAGTATTCAGGACCGATATGATAAAGAAACAAAGTCAAACCTTGAGATTGCGAGAAGACAGCTCGGGGAGTTATTGCCTCGGATGAAAAAATTTAAGGATAGTCTGGAGAGAACAGTACTTCGCTCCCCGGTTTCTGGAATAATTAAAACAATATACATTGCAACAATAGGTGGTGTGGTAACGGCTGGTCAGGCTGTTATCGATATAGTGCCATCTGATGATAAGCTAGTAATTGAAACAAAACTTCCAACGCAAGATATAGGTTTTGTGCAGCCAGGTCAGAAAGCCATGGTGAAAATTGCCTCTCAAGAATCTATAAGGTTCGATAGTTTAGAAGGTGTTGTTAAATCAGTCAGTCCCGACACCTTGATCACTTCACAGGGAATTCCCTTCTACAAGGTTAAAATAGAGACAAATAGAGCATATTTTAAAAGAGATAATAACAAGTATCACTTGTTTCCTGGGATGCAGGTAGCAGCATCTATACATACGGGAGAGAGGACTGTTCTGCAGTATATTTTTGATCCTTTTTTGGGATCTCTTGAAGATGCACTAACAGAACGATAAATTATCTTCATGCACGGTTTTGGTTTTTTTTAGGGATAAAAAATAAGAGGAGGGGGGGTAAATGGTTTTAGAAATAGCGGGTAATTTTTATAAATTGTCGGGAATAGAAATTGTAGGGCATTTATCTTTTGCTTTTGCAGCAATGTCCTTTTTTGTCCGGGATATGTTATTTTTGAGAAGTTTTGCCATTATGAGTGGTATGGTGGGTATTGCTTTTAACTATTTTATACCAGTGGGCCCATTATGGATTCCAATTTTTTGGCTTTCATTTTTTATTTGTATTAATGGTTACCGTATAGTCGGAATCATTCTTGAAAGACGATCCATTAATTTTACCGAAGAAGAATTAGAGCTATATGAAACAGTCTTTCAGAACTTTACTCCACTCGAGTTTATGAAATTAATGAGAGTTGGCGAGTGGGGTTCGGTGGATTCAAATTATCAATTTGCTCAGGAGGGGGAGAGCTTGGATGGACTCAAACTACTTTCTAATGGTGAAGTGCGAATTGAAAGAGGGGGTGAAGAGTTAGGTCTTGGGCGAGACGGATCAATGATTGGGGAAATGTCATTTATACGCGGGGGGGGCGCCTCTGCTTCTGTATTTGCTACGAGACCCTGCAGGTATATTCACTGGCCTAAAGAACAATTAAAGAGCTTACTTAATAGAAATCCCAGTATGGACATTGCAATGAAGCATGTTTTTAGTCTCGACCTAACAAAAAAACTAACTGGGGATAATTAAATAGGGTAATAGCCTTTTAGTATATTATTAAAGTAAATTATAGGCCTTGCTCGACTACGTGCTCATAGGGCCGACCACTTACACGGATAATTCTCTCTGGTGGTAGATTGAGGTGTAGCTCGTCTTCTGGTTTGTCGAGTCTTTGTTCAATAAAAGATCCTAAATTTCGCCCGTGTATTACGGCTTGCCTTCCAGGCTCAAATCTCTCGAGAGCATAAGTTTTGAGGGCATCAGAAGTTGCTGAGTTATCTATTAATGCGTTGGCTAGAGATACTGCATCTTGAGCTGCTTTTAACACACCAATACCTACGTGTGGTCGAGCTACAAAAGCAGCGTCTCCAATTAATACTATATTTTCCGATACTATTTTTTCTGACATAACATCATAAATTGGCTGAAACATTGTCGTGCTCGCTTTTGTAACAATATCTATGAAGTTTTTTGGCATAATTTTATTAGCAATTTTAATGATATCAGTTATGTGCTCCCCTTCGATAAGGGAAGGTGGAATTCCGTCACTATGAAAATAACCCTGTTTGTCGGTTAGTAGGTTTTTTAGCTTTTCTTTTGTAGTAGGATAGTACCAGAGGTAATTATATCGTCGGCTTCCAACTTCTATGGAACCATTGCTTCCAGCTATAGGATAGCCAATCAATAAACTTTGAGGCAGGAAGAGAAAGGCATAGTGAGAAAATAGATTTCTTCTAAAATTATCAGATAATTTTAACTCCTCACTTATACCTCTCCATCCAACATACCCGCTATACTTTGGTTTGATTTCCGGGGAAATATATTTTCTGACTGCTGAACTAAAACCATCTGCACCAATTACTACATCGGCATCAAAGTGTTTGCCTGTAGATGTAAATACCCGCGTA
>PTLG01000135.1 GCA_002937995.1 Alphaproteobacteria bacterium MarineAlpha3_Bin7
ACATAGGTTAACTGGCTTAGAGAATGTGACAGGGCAGGGTGTTCCTGGAAGACCATTACCGCGGGATATAAAAGAGTTTCCGGAGATGGTGCCTAAACCACTTGGCGGCGGCGGAACCGAGCTACTGCAGGCAGTTATGTGCAAGGGGCTTGTTGGTCACAAAAATGATAAGCCTGGTAAAACAGATATTGATAATCTAAGAAATGCTATAAAAGGGCTGGAGCCAGAGGGAGTATTTATGACTTCAGTTTCTCCTGGATGTTTAGTTAACTATGTGCCTAATGATTACTATTCAAGTCGAGATAAATATAGAGATGCTCTAACTTTGGCTATGAGGCCAGAGTATGAATTGATAGATAACGCTGGTTTTATTCTTCAGCTTGACTGCCCAGATTTAGCAGGTTGCAGACATACAGATCAACAAGATTGGTCTGATAAGGAATTTCTTTGGGAAGTTGAAAAAAGCGTAGAAGCTCTAAATGAGGCTACTTCAAATATAGCGCCGGAGAATATGAGGATGCACATCTGCTGGCTTAATTATTCAGGCCCTCATACTCATGATATACCAATATCCAAAATTATAGGTGCTTTAAGTAAAGCTCGTCCTCAGGGTCTCCTTTTTGAAGGGGCAAACCCAAGGCATGAACATGAGTGGGAAGATTGGAAGGAAGCAAAAATTCCAGACGATAAGATTCTCATCCCGGGAGTAATTGACTCAACAAATAATTTTGTAGAGCATCCAAGGCTAGTTGCTCAACGTATTTGTAGATATGCGGATATAGTTGGGCGCGAGCGAGTAATTGCAGGTACTGATTGTGGTTTTTCTACCTATGCAGGCAGAAAAGCAGTATATCCGTCTGTCGTTTATGCAAAACTAGATGCTTTGGCAGATGGAGCCAAATTAGCAACTGACAGTTTGTGGTAGAATTATAATTAAGGAACATTTGAATTTATGAGCGAGGGTCTATCTCTGAATACCAACTTTGAATGTGTTTATGGTCAGGTTGAACAGGTTAGTCCACTAATTCGAAGGATAGTTGCACCTAATCCTGGTCCATTTACATTTAAGGGTACAGGGACCTATATATTGGGGGTTGGTGAAGTTGCTATTATAGATCCAGGTCCTTCTATAGAAAAACATATAAACTCTATTTTAGAGGGCTTAAAAGGTGAGAAAATTACTCATCAGTTAATTACACATACTCATGTAGATCACTCTCCTGCATCGGCCCAAATTAGCAATTTAACTGGTGCTCCAACTTATGCATTTGGTCCTCATGGTCTCGGATTGCTCAATGATACGGAGAAAGTAGAAGAGGGGGGGGATTTTGAATTTATACCAGATAATCTAGTATTTGATGGTGAAATACTGGAAGGTACTGGCTGGACTATTGAATGTGTACATACTCCAGGCCATACCTCAAATCATATTTGTTATTTTTTAATGCAGGAGAATGCGCTTTTTTCTGGAGATCATGTTATGGGTTGGTCGACTACGGTTATATCTCATCCAGATGGGGATATGGGTGCCTATATAGATAGTTTAGAAAAGTTATGTGAGAGGAAACAAGATAATATTTATTATCCTACCCATGGTGCTCCCATACCTGAACCACTGCCCTTTGTCAGAGGCTTGATAAAGCATAGAAAAGTTCGGGAGAGGCAAATAATTGAATTACTGGAAAACAGTCCAAGAGTAATTTCTGAAATTATTCCAATAATTTATAAGGATTTGGACTCAAGGCTTGTTCTGGCAGCCAAGAGGTCAGTATTTTCTCATATTGTCGATCTTTACCAGAGGGGTGTCTTATCTTCCGAGGGAGAGCTTAATATAGAATCTACTTTTTACTTGAATTAGATTGTGTAATACAAGTACCGTTAATAACAAATGATTTTTGGTAATATTTAAAAAAACACTATAAAAAATTAATTTACCGAGATTGTTGTTATTAATCAGTAACCTTTTCTTCATCGTACTAGTGATGTAAATTATGGCCTCAAAAGATAGAAAAAATTATGTAAGCTGGGCACAAAGCTCTATCCGCTATTGTGATTTAGACCCCAACGGGCATGTTAATAATGGCGCAATCAACACTTTTTTTGAGGATGGCAGGGTGTTGTTTCGAGATGAATATATGGTGCAACTTGGTGATGATATCCTAACAGGCTTTGCACTGGTTAAATTCTTAGCTGAATATCATCTGCCCTTATATTTTCCAGGAACAGTTGATATTGGTACTGTAGTTACCAAGGTTGGAAATTCCTCATATAACTTAGGGCAAGGTATATTTAGAGAAGATGAGTGTATTGCTACGGCTGAAGTTGTTACCGTGTCATTTGACCCTAAAAGTAAAACATCAAAGCCTATTGATTCAAAGTTGAGAGATATCCTTTATACTGCAATGCTAAATCAATAGGAATTAAACTTGGGTTTTTCTATGACAATATTTGTTCTTTTTTGAACTTGGAGATATGTAATTCAAAACAAATCAATGGTTGTGGACGACAAATCAGAAACTTGGCGAGGCAGCGTGAAATCAGAATGGTGCGATTATAATGGCCATTTTAATTTAGCTTATTACGTAGTTGTATTCGACTATGCAACAGATATATTTTACGAAAAACTTGGGATTGGTGAAAATTATCTAGAAACAGAAAAATGCTCATGGTTCACAGCAGAGGCTCATGTATGCTACCTTGCAGAGGTATTCTCCTCTGAAGAGGTTTATTGTATTTCTAGGATTATAGGTTTTGATGAGAAGCGTTTACACTATTTCCATGAGATGTACCGATCGGAGGATGGAATATTAGTCTCAACGAACGAATTACTAGCACTTCATGTGAACTTACAGTCTAGAAAGGTGCTGGAAGTAAATAACAAAGTATGGAATAATTTATCTTCCCAATATGAATTAGATAAGGTTAAGGACAAGCCTAGTCAAATAGGCCGTAAAATAAGTTTAAAGACTTAATTTATGTAGGTTTAGATGCTAGGATACTGGTTAGTTTCATTTCCTATATCGGAGGGCAAATGCCATTAATTGATCCTCGTACTGGCGTGGTTCGCTATGAAAAAGCTAGGGCATCTGAAGGGTTTACTTTGTTTACCACTCTTGGGAAAACTACAACCCGTCTTATTGATATGGACGGAGAAGTAGTCCAGGAATGGGATCTGCCTAGTGAACCAGGAAATTATGCTTATTTGCTTGAAAATGGTAATCTGTTGGCAGCTGTTCGTACCGAAGAAGGACCAGAGGGTTTGCCAGCAAAGGGCGGAAGACTTATGGAAATAGATTGGTCTGGAAATCTAGTTTGGGAATATATCGATCATGCTCAACATCATGACTTCAGGCGATGCGCCAATGGAAATACAGTATATCTTGGTTGGGAGTTGTTAGATGAAGAGTTACAGAAAAAAGTCCCCGGCGGCATCGTTGGGCAAGAGCATCCCGATGGTATCTATGGCGATTATATTAGAGAGATTGACCAACAAGGAGATGTTATATGGGAATGGTATGCTGCAAAAGAGTTAGATATGGCACAGTTTCCCTTAGACCCAACTGTTCACAGAAAAGAATATGCGCACGCGAATACTATTTTTCCATGTGAGAATGGGGATTACATCATTAACTGGCGGTTTAATAATACGATGTTAAGAATTGATAGAGAAACCAAGGATGTTGTATGGCACCTAACCGAGCCCACTTATGGACAACATCATGATGTACAGGAGCTTGATAATAAAAATATCTTGTTTTTTGCCAATGGTACGGACGTTCATGTTCATGGCTCAAAAACAGGGTCAGCGGTTATTGAATTGGATCCCAAAACTAATGAGGAGGTTTGGAGATATGAGGGGTACCCCAGGTGCTCATTTATGAGTTGGTTCATTAGTGGTTGCCAGAGGTTGGATAATGGTAATACGCTTATTTGTGAGGGCCTATGGGGGAGGGTTTTTGAGGTAACACGGGATTGTGAGATTGTATGGGAGTATGTATCCCCCTTTGTTGTCGATTATCCTCACCCTGAATATGAGGCAACTAATGTAATTTTTAGGAGTTATAGGTATGGTCGCGATTCTAAGCAAATTAGAAATAGAGTTTAAATTTTAGCGTCTAAATACTTGTAACATGCCTTTCCAAATTCTTCGTACAGTTTACGGGCTAATAGATGCTCATCCTTTTGAGGCTCCCATTCTGCATGCCATTGTACCCCCACTGTAAAACTAGAATCGTTTTTCAGTCTAATGCCCTCAATCACATCATCCTCTACTGTTACAGCCTCTAGTTCAAAACAACTAGCTAATTTATCTACAGATTGACCGTGCAAAGAATTAACCATTAGCTCTGAATTGTTGATTAATTTACTGAATGAGCCCTCTGGTGTTAATTTAATTAAATGTCGCAACTTAAATATTTCCTCTACATCGATATTTTCACCTCTCGGCATCCTATGATCATTTTTTCCTGGTAACTCGTTTACTCGATAATGGAGAGTGCCCCCCATGGCTACATTCATTTCTTGGATTCCGCGGCAAATTCCAAATATGGGCATTGACCTTTCGATCGCCTCTCTAATTATTGGTAAGACAGTATTATCTCGATCTGGGTCAATTATTTCATCCTCTGGGAAAGGTGTGCCATTATAGTGATGGGGTTCTACGTTTGCTCTACCACCGGTGAGAAGTATTCCATCAAAATTATCTAGCAGGTGTTTGAAGTTATAGTTTTCTCCTAGAGCAGGAATAATTATAGGAATACAATTTGAAAATTCTAGTATTGAGTCAATACTTCTTTTTCCTGACGTGTTGGCTAACAAGCCGCTTATTGCCATCTCGGTGATACTAGCTGGAACACCAATTAACGGTTTCCGAATACTATGATTAGTATCTACTGTGTTAGGCATACTCGTCTCACAATAAGTTTAGGCTAGTTTTTTAGTGGGCGGTATTATGCTGTAAAAGCCTGTATACCTGTTTGGGCTCTACCTAATATTAGAGCGTGTATATCATGTGTGCCTTCGTAAGTGTTTACCGTTTCCAAGTTCAATAAATGGCGAATTACATGATATTCCTCAGAAATCCCATTTCCACCATGCATATCTCTTGAAAGCCGCGCTATTTCTAACGCTTTTCCCACATTATTCCGTTTTAAAAGAGATATGTTTTCAGGAGCACAGCGATTTTCATCCATTAACCTACCAACTCGCAATATAGCCTGTAACCCTAGGGTAATTTCCGTTTGCATATCTGCTAGTTTCTTCTGCACGAGCTGGTTAGCTGCTAACGGGCGCCCAAATTGTTTCCTGTCTAACGTATATTGTCTGGCGGCATGCCAACAGAATTCTGCAGCTCCGATTACACCCCATGAAATTCCATAGCGGGCTTTATTAAGACAGCCAAAAGGACCACCTAAACCAGTCGTATCTGGAAAAATATTTTCTTCAGGAACAAATACTTTATCCATAACGATTTCACCCGTAATAGAAGTTCTAAGTGAAAATTTTCCTTCTATTTTTGGGGCACCTAGACCCTTCATTCCTTTTTCTAATATAAAACCTCTAATAATTCCATCTAGCTTAGCCCATACTACGAATATATCAGCGACTGGTGAATTTGATATCCACATTTTGTTGCCAGTAACTAAGTAACCGCCATCTGTTTGCTCAGCTCTTGTTATCATACTACCAGGGTCCGATCCATGATCAGGTTCAGTAAGTCCAAAACAACCGATTTTATCCCCGGATGCTAGTTGGGGTAAGTATTTTTTCTTTTGATCTTCTGTCCCATAAGAAAAGATTGGATGCATTACCAGTGAAGATTGGACACTAAGCATAGATCGATAGCCCGAGTCGACCCTTTCTATTTCTCTTGCTACTAGACCGTAGCAGACGTTACTTAACCCCGCGCCCCCATACTCTTCTGGAATGGTAGTTCCAAAAAACCCCAATTCTCCCATTTCAAAAAATATATCTCTATCAAAAGTTTCATTTTTATGCATTTCAATAACTCTTGGCATAAGTTTATCTTGTGCATAGTCCCTGGCAGATGAACTTACTAATCGCTCATCTTCATGCAGCTGGTCTTCAAAATAGAAGGGATCATCCCACTTAAAACCTGAACGATTATCCTTTAACATAAATACCTCCTAATATAAAAAACACTAAAGGCTAGTTAGCCTTGAAGTAATTCACTATATAGTTCGTTTACTAACTTTTTCGAGATAGATCCAACTACTCGCCTTCTATACCACGGAGAAACAGTTGTTGTTCTCATAGGCTTAGCTTGTTTTTGAACCATTTCTTGTACCATGTTTAATTCTACTTTACCTATTTTTTTCCCAATAAGCTTTTCTAAGCCTGAAACTATTTGGGGATATGGATTAACCGCGGTAAGCGCAATAGATATTTCTGAAATAGTCTTTTTTTTATCTAGTGAAATTCTAACAGCAGTGCCAGCTAAAGGGAAATCTATTGACCCCCTTATTCTAGATTTTTTGTATCGAGATTTTTGATTAGCGGTTGATTTTGGCAAAAAAACCCTGGTCACAAACTCTCCCTCTTGAAGATTCAAATGATCTAGCCCATCATTTTTATAAATATTTTTTAAGTCCATTTCTTGGGCACCATTTTTTCCAAAAATCTCAACCTTGGCTCCATGAACTAATAGAGCCGGAGATAGGTCTCCTGAAAATGCTGCAAAACACCTTTTGCCTCCAGGTGCTACATGACATATTTCGCCACGTTCCTTAAGGCAATAGTCATTACTTTTACGCCACCATTCACTTTGATTATAAAAAAGACATCGAGTATCTAAACAAATATTTCCACCTACGGTCCCGTACTGTTGATGTGTCGGGCCTGCTATTGCTTTGGCAGCGTCGGCAACGGCAGGATATGACTCTTGTACAACAGCAGAATCTCTTACTCGGTTAAGCGTAACTCCCGAGCCTATAGCTAGGCCTGATTTCGTTTCTTCAATTTCTTGAACCTCTTCGATGCTGGTTAAATCAATGAGATTTTTGGGTTGTTCAATTCCCCTTCGAATATTCACTACTAAGTCTGTACCACCCGCAAGGTAGCGAGAGTGTGGCTCATTAGATTTTAGTTTGAGAGCACTAGATAAGTCTTTCGGTCGATGTAGTTTAAAATTTGGTAATAATTCCATTTTAGTTCTTTCCAATAAGGAGTTTATTCTTCCTTTTTATTTTCTATCAACTCCATCAGTTTATCTGGAGTTACTGGCAGGTCTAGTGGGCGAACTCCAAGAGCG
>PTLG01000136.1 GCA_002937995.1 Alphaproteobacteria bacterium MarineAlpha3_Bin7
CTTATGGTGATTGGCCCGTAGAAACTCGGGAAGAATTCACCTATGCTGCTAATGCTAGACTTGGAAATATAAGGGAAGCTTGTGAAAGTGGAAAATACAATGGAATTATACTATTAGGCGGAGGTGAGCCAGGGTTTTTAGAGGCAAGGGAAATATGTAGGAAGTTTAATATCGTATGTACAGCTAATGCTCACGCGCAGATGTGTCTTGCTACTACCTTGGGTAATAAGTTTTCCGTTATAGATATTTCTGGAGTTCATAATGTTTATTACCGTGATCTGATACATCAGCACCAATTACAAAACCGCTGCGCTTCTATCCGGAATATTGGTATGCATTTGCCAAGACCGGGATCAGGGGATGGCCCTCAATTAAGGGAAGAAAGAAACAAAGCATTGGCAGGTAAAAAATCTTTGGCAGTAGATAATGCAATAGAACAGGCAGAGTTGGCACTGCTAGATGATGGAGCAGAAGTTATTACATTAGGTTGCTCTGGTGTTTTTTGGTTGAGGCTTTTTATCGAAGATGGACTAGCGTCTAGGGGGTGGGAGGTGCCAGTGCTAGAGGGGTACTCTGCATCAATAACATTGGCTAAATTAATGTTGGATTTAGGAATTAATGCAAGTGGCTTGACCTACATGTCTGACCTACCTCAGCGACTTCCAAATAGGATATTAATATAACCTTTATGCTAAGGTTTAAACAGCAGGCCTTTAGAATAACCTAGCCATAACTTAGAACATATATTTACATTAAGAGCAGACAGAACAAAAGAGATTGCGGTGGCGATGGCAGCTCCCTTTATTCCTAGAAAAGGTATTAAAGCGAGATTGAGGATCAAGTTAAAGGTAATATTTATCAGAAATAGAATACTTTGTTTGCCGGGCATTCCAGATTGAAGAAATACATATTCGACGGGAATAAATGCTGAATAGATGAGTAAGCCAATGGATAAAATTAGTATAATTTTCCTGGATTCAACAATTAGGGTATTGGGATAAATTATCTCGAGAAAAGGAAAGCAAAACCAGATGGCACAGGCTACTATTAGATAAATGGCCATACTTAAAGGGGCCACCTTACGGACAAAACTTATTACCAGGCTTACATTTTTTTGTATTATTAACTGAACCAAAATAGGATTTGCCACTGTTCTAATGACGACAGACAATTGGAACAAACCCTCTATGAACATAGCTGCGAAGCTATATACACCAATTTCTTTATCTCCTACAAATATAGCTAACATTAGAATGTCGATACGGAGGTATGACTCAGATAGAAATCCACCAGATAGTGCTTTCACTCCAAATTTCAGATGGTTAGTAATCCATGTTAATGATTTATTTTTATTAAACGGCCATTTCCAGGTTTTTGTAATTACCAGTAAGATGGGTGCTAGTAAGATTTCAGCCATTAAAAAACCTATTGCTAATTGATAGGCAGGCCTTCCGTCAAAAATTATAAAGCAACATGTTGTCAGGATAACAACAAGACGTATTATTTGAGCTATCGAGAATGCTCTTATTTTTCTCAGTCCATTTAATACGCCCATCATCACTTTATTTATTGCAAATAATGCTATTGCAGGTGCCACAATTTTAAGTCCGAGACCAACTTGATTGCTCTCTATTATGGATGCAATAATTTCGGAGAGCAGAAAGAGTAGGATAGATAGAAAGACCCCAAACAAGAGAGATAGATAAAGTGCTGAACTCCCAATCAGGTGTACTAAATTAATATCTTTACTACGTTCGGCTGTATTCTTTTGCACAGAGTCATTGATGCCAAAAACAGCCAATTGACCAAGAATAACATATGCTGCATATATTTGATTAAATACACCTAAAGACTCGATTCCAGATTTCCAGGCAATCAAAAAATTAAGCAAAATACCCGTAAGGGCCATTACGCTAAAGGCAAGATAGTTCCAAGCAGTATCCCCAAAAAACTTTTTATCGATTCCCGAATAAAGTTGTCTCATTTGTCTAGGGAATATAATTTTGGTATCTTACTAATTTTGGTAAGTATTTCTTCTAAGTTTAGTCCCACTTGCTGCATAAATTCCTCCAAAGTAGCCATATCAAATTTATTGTCTTCGCTGGCTAACCGTAAGGCAGTATCTCTGTCAATTAATCCCGCCCGAACTTGTTGGCTTCTAAATGTATCAAATTCGGAGAAACCCGCTATTGAGTAGTAGATGTAATTGATGAAGGTAGTATATCCATCGCCTATACGCCATGTATTTTCGGTATAGGTTGCTTTTTCCCAACTATATTCATCTACAAGAGTACTAACTATTTCCTCTTCGTTCCAAGGGAGGTGTTCATACAAGTACACGAAGTCATCTTTGGCTATAAAAGTAGCAAAAAAAGACAAAATATTCTCAAAAAAGGATTCATTAATATAGGATGGGTTTAATAAATATTGAGTAGCGTAAAACATCCCAATTTTTATCTTGTGATAAACAGGAAAAGCATAGAGCCTATTCCCATGTTTAGCCTCTTGTATCCCAGCAAATCCTCCTTTGAAGTCTGTCCTTTCAAGGTCATTCCCTGCGCACCAAACTACCAGAGGTATACCCGTTTCTTTTCGTAAATCACGAGCAATATTATAAAAAAATTTATCTCCAGCCATAAAAAGCGGGACCATTCCAAGATGAGGCCGCTTTAACCAAGCCTCTATATTTTTTCTCATATTTCTTCTTTTAAAAGGAATATCCGCTGCCCTAAAAATATGCTCAGTTTTGAGTTTACTGCACAAACGAGCCTGGTTTCGTCTCGAAATATTGGTAACCATCCCCCAATCGTATGAGAAAGCGATGGGGTTCATTTTATATTTGGTTTTTAATAAATGCAGGCCGTAGGAACTATCCCTCCCTCCAGAAAGACCAATTAGGCAATCTGGAGAGCCATCTTTGCTTCTAAATTTCTCGAATTTTTCCTCCAAAACCTGCTCACCAAACAATTCAGGTGAACTATAATCTCTACAATAATTGCAGATACCATTTTTGCCAAAATTAATAAATGGATAAGTTGCTGGTAAAATACACTTGGTGCAACGGGTTAATTCATTAATAGAAGGCGACCAATCCTCTATTTTGGCGCTAAAAGCAGCTTCATCAGGAAGCGTGTTATCTTTGGTTCTACCAAGGTTGAAGGCAGTAGGTTTTGCAGATTTAAGTGAAATTAGTACGCCATTATCTGGAGTAATGGGTTCCACTTCTTTATAACCTTCAATCATATTTTGGTTAAATTCAATAAAATTTTCGAGTATATATCTCTCTGAGGCGAAAAAAGTTATACCTTTACAGTCTGAGATATAAATGGATCCATAATTTGTCGCCAGAGTTAGAAAACCCTCTTGCTCTCTAAAAAATGCTATAGCAGCTGTACCCTCAAGTTCCTCAAAGGATCGGGCAATAGCAGTCGGTATTTTGAGTCCTTTTTCTATGTGTTTATCAATCAATTGAAATATTGTTTTGGAATCAATTCCAGTTTCCCCACCAATATCAGGATAATTGTTATGTATTTCACTTTCATTAGTAATTAGACCGTTATGAATTCCCGTAATTTTTCCAGCCATTATTGGTTGGTTATTTTCGTGTACAACTTCAGACCCGCTCAGGACCAAACGGCAGTGTCCTATAACAGCTAGTGGCAAGTTTACTAAACCGCTTGCTGAATCAATTGCCAGACTTAGGTTTTGGTTGAGAAAATCTTGAAACAAAGGGTCACTCAAGAATTTGTCTGGGGGTAGTGGTCTTTTGTAAATCTGCGCCGAATTACCTGTAATAACAACTACGCCACTAGCATCTCGGCCTCTGGGTTCAGATCGATGAAATAGATCAATCAGAAGTTTTCGTGTGTCTGTCAAATCTAAACCCGAATCAGAATTGACTACAAACCCAAAAATTCCACACATTCGATATTACCCTTATTATTTTTTTGACGCGGCCTAAATAGATATTAAACTAACATAAGATAATTTTTTCTTACTTGGTAGTGAAGTTACCTTTCCTTGAAATTAATCAATTCAATCTATATTGATAACAAATGAAAGCAACGGTCTTGTTTATATAATGTCCGAGTATTTAGAACTTTTTTTTCAAAGCACGGATCAACTAAGAGTACTATTTAGCGTTTTCGTTATTTGGTTTATGTTGACCGCAATTGGGGCATGGGTATCAGGTAAAGAGCGCTTTGTACCTGCTGATATTATCAGTGGGTGGGCCGTGATTGTTGTTTTGTTTACCTTGGGCGGAGTGTTCACTAAATTATCGTTTTCGTGGTTAACAATGTTTGCTGCTATTATTGCTATGTTTGCAATAATTTTCGTTAGTCGTCGAGAAGGTTTTTGGATATCGTCTATCTGGTTTAAGTTAGTTGCACTCGGAACTCCACTTCTAGTTTTGGCAGCGGCAATGCAGGGGTCACAGTGGGACGAGTTCTCAGACTGGTTGGCAATACCCCGTTATTTATTGTCATCTGATTTTTTACCAAGTGCTGAAAATACATATGCGTCAGCGAATGCAATAGCTTATCCTTTTGGTTGGCATTATATTACTTATTTAGTTAGCAGGTTAGGGGGTAGGTTTTTTGAGAGTGTGGGCCCTCTGGTAAATATATTATTGTTGCTGACTTTCGCTTGGGCTCTTTTAAGTATACTTAAGGCTCAGTTTGCAGCAAAAACATCAGTGTACAGCTACTCTTGGTGGATGATAGCTGTGGCGGGTTTGGCCGTTACTCTAATAAACCCTACTTTTGTTCAAAAGATAGTTTTAACTTCTTATGCCGACACATCTACATCTGTAGTTTCAGGGTTTTGCCTAATTCTCTTTTGGTACCTACTCGAATGTTTATCTAGTGGCAACCGAAAGGAAGCAAAAAGCTATTCGTTACAACTTAGTTTAGCCCTAATTTTGTTAGTAAGTCTTAAGCAGGCTAATTTTGCTCTTTTTGGGATATTTATAATCGCTTTTTTGATTTGTGCCTTAAGGGATAATTCAATTAATTTTAAAAGTGCTGTTCGTTATCTTGGTATTATAGTTTTACCAGCCCTTATAATTTATCTTTCCTGGAGATTTCACATTTTATCAAATTTATCTCGTGGCGAGCTTACATTTTTACCATTGGAAAAATGGCATTTAATACACATACCCGCTATTTTAGCCCAAATGATTATAACGTTAGCAAAAAAGGGATACTATTTGGGTTTGGTAATTATAACTGTAGGGCTCGCTGTTAAATCATTTTATAGATGTCAAAATTCGTCTGACCGCTTAATACTAATGTCGGGTCTATTAATAGTCGGGTACAATGCTTTCTTATTTCTAATTTATATATCCTCTTTTTCAGAATTTGATGCTTTGAGAGTGGCTTCATATTGGCGCTACAATATGCACTTAGGTGCAATTATCATACTTTCCTCAAGTTTTATATTAGTAAATTTTATAACTAGAAATAATACAAGTTTTAGTTTTTTTTCTAAACTCGCGTGGTTGCCAATTATTTTAGTGCTTATCGCTCCTTTTGTTTTGGCTAAGAAGCTTCGTTTCGACCATGCACCTATGTTGAATTACTACCGAACTATAGGAGCAGAGGTTAAGGGGCTTATACCAAAAACTGCATCATATTTTGTCTTAGATCCAAAGGGTAGTGGTGAAGCTTACGATATAACTAGATACAAAATGAATGAAATTGGTAAACCAAAAGGGTACCTGGCGGCTTATCATAAAATTGATAAGAAAGCTTTGGATAGCGTTTTTATTAAAGAAAAAAATAGGCCTAGCTATGTTTTAATTTATTCCTTAAATAATGATATTTGGGAATATTTTAGGCTAGGTGATATTAGTAATAGGCCAGGAAAAAAATGGGCAGGTCTTCAAAAAAGCTTTTTGATTAAAATGCTACCTACAAAACAAAAATTTAACGATCAAACTATCGGTCAAATCAATACATTTGAATTAGTTTCCAGTTGGTCCTATCCATCAATCAAATAAACTCATAGTTAATCTGTTTCATCTGCTCTAAAAGTAAACTCAGGATTTTTTGCCAACTTCTTGCCATCCCAGACGGCAATATAGCGCTGCCTAAATCTTGATAAGAATTCAGGTTTGTTACTAATTGGTGAAATATAGTGATAAGAAATAACCTTGGATTTTGGGTTTTTATTTAACCAACCTCCCAATAATTTCGAATCGGTGAATTGAATTGGCGCTAATAAACGTCCCAAAAAATTATACTGACCATGGTATTTATCCTTATTGGCGATATTGTAGCCAGCTTTTTGAGCATTGGATATATGACTGGCTAGCTTTTTCATATCATAGTGTTGGGCCAAGTAGGGAGATAAACAACCATGGATACTTATTATGATTGTTAAGCTTAGAATTGAAGAAGATATAAGTTTTGTTCCTATAGTTAGTGGTGGTTTTGAAAATGTAACTAGCCCAAATAAAATAGGTGGTATAGACCAAAAGGTGGATAACTGATTAGTAGTAATTATAAACTCATCAGAATTACCAAAATTTGCGACGACTATTATAGCAAGCCCAATAATTACAGAGATTAACGATATTGGAGTAATATCCAATCTAGCATTTGTTATGATATTGTTTGGGAGATTTATGAGTAGCCCCGCAGCAAATATTGCCAGTGCTGGGAATAATGGGAGTAGGTAATGTGGTTGCTTGCCACTAATTATAGAGAGGATAATAAATGGTATAGAAACCCAGATTAAAAAAAGTCTACTAGCTCGATTTTTTGGCCTTTCTGCCTTTTGGCGGGTCAATCTTAGCCACATTGCTTTTAGCATAGTCGGCCAAATCAACCACGGCAGGGAGATTAAGGGGGCTATCCCTAAATACCACCAAAAAGGTCGTTCGTGAGCAAACGAATTAACAACGCGACCAGCAGACTGTCCCCAAAAAATAGCTTTTTGATATTCGGCACCTCCATGTATTCCTGCTGGAACTGCCCATAATAGAGCAATTATAACGCCGATTAATATTGCGACAAAAGAACTCAAGTACCATTTTGACCATGTATAGTTGATTTTTTGATGAGTCCAAAATGGCGCAAGAATTATACAA
>PTLG01000137.1 GCA_002937995.1 Alphaproteobacteria bacterium MarineAlpha3_Bin7
AGAACTGGGACAAGGGTCATACCTCCCGCTAGATATCTTGGGTCATCCGCAGTTGAGAATTTTTCTTTAGCGTCAGTTTGAGAGCTCGCTCGTTGATATTTAAAATCGTACATTCTTATTAACCTACTTTCTCATTTCTTTTGCAGCAGCTTCTATTGCCAAAACAATATTATGGTAGCCAGTGCAACGGCATATGTTCCCCTCTAGCGAATGCCGTATTTCATCATGCGTTGGATCAGGGTTATCTTCTACAATTCCAATGGCACTCATAACCATACCGGGTGTACAAAAACCACATTGTAAGGCATGATATTCTCTAAATGCTTCTTGCATGGGGTGTAGTTTGTCCCCTTCAGCAAGGCCTTCAATAGTAATAATTTCGCTGTCATCCAGGTGAGCCGCAAGTAACGAGCATGATTTCATAGCTCTTCCATTCACGTGCACGGTGCAAGCACCACATTGTGACGTATCACAGCCAACATGGGTTCCTGTTAATCCCAAATCCTCGCGCAGAAACTGGACTAATAGTGTTCTACCCTCGACTTCACCCTTAACTTCTTTCCCATTAACAGTCATTTTAATATTATAGGTCATGAATGCCCCTTGTTAACTTATTGCTTAGTAGATCTATTTTAGCAAAATCATTTGGCTATCTTCCAGCACTTTAGTAAATAACTTCAAAAATAATAAAGTTTGCTGATCTATTTGAGCTTCAAAGTAAGGTTTTTCCATATATCTAAATATGCTGCCTCAACTTGCTTGGCGTATTCTTTGTGATTTAGAAGAGGAGAGTTTAACAGCATTTGTCTTATCTTTCCTCTTTTTACACGGCCATTTATCGTTAGCTGACTAGCTCTAATCGCATTCAAAATATAGTCATCGTAACTATCACAAATAAACTCATCTTGTTTACATTGTTTTAGAATAGTTGACGAAACTCTACTTACAAAGGTTTCACCGTGAAGCGAAATAACTGGTACGCCCATTAATAGGGACTCAAATGTTGATGTAGCGCCATTAAATGGAAATGGGTCAAGAGCTATGTCGATTTGGTTGTAAAATGCTAAGTGGTCTGGATCTGTAGAGTTATGAGCTAATAGAATAATTCTATTCGGGCTAATACCATATTTTTTGAACTTTTTAAGCCATTTTTTCCTGAGTTCGTAATCATAATAATTTTTGTATTTTAGCAAAAGTTTTGAATTATCTATTTTTTGCAAAAGTTGTGCCCAAACCTTTAATACTTCCTCATTAATCTTTTCAGGCTTACAAAAGGAGCCAAAAGTTACGTAATTGTTATGCTCAAATGGTGAATTCACAATATGCGGACAAAAGTTGGGCTTACTAAATTGGTAAAATTGTTTTAAGCGATACAACTTTTCAGTGGACAATTCTTCTGTGTTTACAGGATGCAAATAATTGTCGGTAAGCCAATAATCCATTTCTGGGATCCCTGAGGTGGCGCAATCGTGGAAACTTATCTGAACTGGGGCTGGTCTATAAGCAGCTATCTGGGATTTATTTTGATTAAAACGGCCAGCCAGATATACAATAATATCTATTTGATCAGAGTAAATAATGTCTGCGATGGTGGGAAAAGTTTTATCAGATATTTCTCTAAAAATATCTGAATTTTCTCGAAAGGATTGAGTTAATTCATCCGTTGTTTCTGTACTGGAATATAAATAAATCTCAAATTGGCTTCTATCGTGCTTACTAATCAGGGGATATAAATTTTTTCCGACCGGATGATTATGAAAATCGGAGGAAATATAGCCTATTTTTAGCTTTGGTTTGCTTTTAAGAACGTGAGATGAAAAATCATATTTCCTTGTTTTTTTATTGTTTAGAGATTGGCTGCAGGACTTAAGTAAATTAAACCTATTATTGCCACTCCATACTGGCGAATTTAATATGGCTATACTCATGTTTCTTTTTGCTAATTCTGAGTTACTATCTAATTCTAGAGCCTTTGAAAATAATTGTATGGCTTTATCTATATCTCCCATAAGTTGAAACGCTACTCCCAGATTATTAGTGGTTTCAGCGCATTCCGGCTGAATCTTTAGCGCTTTTTTAAAATAGGTCATCGAACCATATAAATCCCCACGCTGGAGGTGGAGTTGCCCCAGATTATTATAGATTTGAGGTTGATGGCTATCAACGTCAATTGCTTCCTTGCACAATTTTTCTACTTCATCGGCGCTACCGCATGTAATTAGCAAATTAGCCAAATTGACTAGGGCTGGTAAATAATCTTTTTTTATATTAAGTGCCTTACGGTAACTACTAATCTCATCATCAGTTTTTTTAAGGCTATGAAATATTAGTCCTAATTCAAAATAATATTTAGCTTCGTGAGGTTCTAATTCTATTGCGGATTTAATAAGAGAGAGTGCCTGCTGATTATGTCCAGTTTTATAGGCAACCATTCCCAGTAGGGCGAGAGCAGGGGAATTGCTTTTATCCTTCTGCAGGATATTTCGACACTCGGACTCTGCAGCTGATAAATCGCCAACTTGGAAATGGGAGGCCGCATTTGAAAATTGACTATCCAAATAAAGCTGTTGGTTTGGTAAGAGATTGTTCATACAAATTTAGTAAAAATTTAGAGTTTAAATTATTAGTTGGTGAACATTAATAAGAAATTAAAGTTCAAAGGAACTCTTAACCCATGCCGGCAGCTGTAGAGTCCGTTTTTGATTTAGCATTTTGGCTATGCGACAGAGCCTTAAATGATAATGAATACATTCAACCAATAAAGCTTCAATATTTATTATTTCTTTGTCAGGCCTACTATGCGGCTACGAATAGTGGTAGAAAATTGGTTCCGGCTATTTTCGTTGCCGAGGAAGTTGGCCCAATTGAGCCATCACTTTTAAAAGCATGGACTAATGGTCGCCCAAAGTTTGAGAGCAAGCCTGTAATTTCTGAGGATGTTGCCAAGTTTGCGGATGAGGTTTGGAGGAGGTTTGGCCATCATTCTGCCGAACATCTAGCAAAATTACTATTAAAAATGCCCGCTTATTTGTCTGCAAGGAAGCGTGGTCGTAGGGCTGAAATCAGATTAGAAGAGGTTATTGAGGGATTAAATCAAGGTAGCAATACACCAAAAGTTGACCAGGTGATTAAACCCAAAGTAATGAGGTCCCATAAGGGAGAACCAGTTAAAGTAAAAGCGTGGTCACCAAAAACGGTAAAATCTGAATAAAAGTCAAAAAACCCACGTTATTATAATAATTGCTACCAGAAACCCAACTAATAATGTAGCAGAGTTACCTATCGATGTAGTGTCAGAGAACCAACTTCCAGCCCCATAGTAACGACGAATTTCTGCTATAAAATTATTTGTCATCTTTAGGAGGTACTCTCGAAGCTTTCTATCGATTAATACTATAATACTCACTAATTTCTCTAATAATCGGGGTATGAAATAACGGTAGCTCCAATCAAAATCTAGGTTAGTGGACTTAAGCTCTGGCGGATAAAGGCCGGAGCGCATTAACCAGCCAAAAGCGAGCGCCGAAAATAATAAAAGCTGTAATTGGGTCACGACGTGTGTTGTTGTATAAGGTTGAAAATTAACCTCATAAGGTAAGATATTGTAGAGAGCTTGAGGGTAGACACCTACTGCAATACATAAAAATGCAGCTAAGGACATAGCTATTAGCATATTTAGTGGCGCTTCCTCTGGTCGCTTCCCTGAGTCATGCTGAAAAAATGCGAAGTAGGGTATTTTTATACCTGAATGATGAAATACCCCTGCTGATGCAAACAATAAAACAAGCCATACCCCCCAATATCCTTCAACTGCTGTGGCTGTAATAATTAGAGATTTAGAAATAAAACCGCTGAACAAGGGAAAAGCAGATATTGAAGCCGCTCCAATTATACAAAGACCGGTGGTGTAGGGCATTGATTTATACAGCCCCCCTAGCTCCGAACCTTTAATTGTACCCGTTCTGTATAATACGGCACCCATAGACATAAATAACAGAGCTTTATATAGGATATGGGAAAAAGCATGAGCGGCGGTACCATTTAAGGAAAGCTCAGTGCCAATGCCAACTCCAACAACCATAAATCCTAACTGGTTATTTAGGCTATAGGCCAGTACTCTTCTAAGATCGTTTTCTATAACAGCATAAAAAATTGGAAAGGCTGTCATAATTGCTCCAATCCAAATTAGAAGTTCCGTACCGGGGAAACCTCGGGCCAATGCATAGATTGCTAATTTTGTAGTAAACGCCGATAAAAATACTGTTCCGGTAACTGTTGCTTGAGGGTAGGCGTCTTGAAGCCAATTGTGAAGTAGGGGGAAGGCTGCTTTGATACCAAACGCTACAAATATAAGGATTGGTCCTATTTCTGTAAGCTCAAATTTATTAAAGACTATTGTACCTGACTGTTTGTAATAAAGTATTGTTCCTGCTAGCAGCAGGACTCCAGAACCTACCTGAATTAAAAGGTACCTCATACCTGTCTTAAATGACTCGTGAGTATTACTTGACCATATCAAAAATACTGAAGAAATAGCGGTACCTTCCCAATAGACAAATAAACTAACGAGATCGCCTGCAAAAATACCGCCGATTGCTGTGCCAGCATACATCAGCGCAGCAATTTGTTGCACTGTGTCCCGCAGATGGAAGGCATAAATAATACTGATTATAGCAGCTATATGAAATATGTACCCAAATAGAAGACTTAGACGATCAACACGAACGGGTGTTAGCTGGAGCCCCAATATATTTATTGTAAAAGTATAGCCGTCTTCAATTGCTAAGAGACCTAACAATCCAAAAACTGGAAGAATTATCATGAAAAGATTTCTTATTGAACCTTTCAAAAAAGGTATGACTAAAGCCCCTAAAACAAGGATCAGGCCGGGAGGAAATTCACTCATCTTTGACCTCGTCGTAAAAGGTTTCTGGCCGCATTAGAAGAATTCTAAGAACCTTGGAGGCTAAAACTAAAAAGACACAACCCAAAAAGCCGTACCAACCATACATGCCGACTATTAAATCCTCGACTTTATATTCAATATGTTTGTGATAGAAAAAATCTGCACAGACTGAGATCAGGCATAAAACAATTAAAGCATACCAAATTTTATCAATATTTGACTTACTATCGAGCCAATATTTTTTTGCTTTCCTAGTGGACTTTTTACCCATTTAAACCATCCATTTTAACCACCCCCTGTTATAGGGAGGAGTAGTTGAAAAATACTGTCCGCAAATATGAATAATGCTATACATCCGAGACTAGAGAGCATCATTGCTATAAGGCATAGAAGAGGGGCCTCATTTACTTTTCCAATCTGTAATCCAAGCCATATATTTTTTGGTTTTGTTTTTTTAAAATTACCAGCTGGGCTCGCCACAAAAAAACCTCTACCCACAACTGGCATCAGGTATGCAATATTTAGTAACGAGCTGATCATAAATACAATCATAAAAAAAATGTAACCTGCTTCAGCTGATGCGAGCATCAGGTACCATTTACTCCAAGCTCCTCCCAAAGGAGGAAGACCAATCACACTCAAGGAGCCAATCAGGAAAGCAATGAACGTAATTGGCATAACTCTTCCTAAACCATCCATCTCAGAGATTTGGGTTTTATGACTAGCAACCATTATGGCTCCTGCACAAAAGAATAGTGTTATTTTCCCAAATGCGTGCATTGCTATATGCATACCCCCACCGATGACGCCCATACCTGTTGCGAGAGCAGCTCCTAGCACAATATACGCAAGCTGGCTTACTGTTGAGTAGGCGAGCCTCGCCTTTAGATTATCTTTGGTTAGAGCAATACATGAGGCACTGATCAGAGTAAAAGCGGCTATATACATAAGCCAGTTGTCTTCACTTATACGGCTCAAATTATCAATACCAAAAATATATACAACTACCTTTAGAACGGTAAAAACACCGGCCTTTACAACAGCAACTGCGTGCAATAATGCACTTACAGGAGTAGGTGCCACCATCGCTGCCGGAAGCCATCTGTGGATTGGCATTAACGCCGCCTTACCTATCCCAAAAACATAGAGAAAGATGAGTATACCCATGGCGGAGCCAGTTAATTTGTCATCGATGATACCCCCCTGACGGAAATCTAGGGTGCCAGCTACTAGCCATGTCCATATGATTGCAAATAGTTGTAAACCTATCGAAGAACCAAGAAGAATTCCTAAATATATTCTTCCAGATTTTATGGCCTCTGGTTTGCCAGAGTGAGTTACCAAAGGATATGTGCAGAGAGTTAACAACTCATAGGCAAAAAATAAAGTTAGCATATTCCCAGAAAACGCTACGCCCAGGGCACTCGCTAGAGATATGGCAAAATAGAAATAAAAGCGTGTCTGATTTTTTTCATGGTGACCTCGCATATAACCAATTGAGTAAATGGAGTTGATTATCCATAAACCAGAGGCAATTAATCCGAAGAGTAATCCTAGAGGTTCAATTTTAAAACCAAATTCCAATCCAGGAAGAAATTCAAACAATATTATTTCTGGGTAATTACCTCCAATAACAGGATCTATTAAAAGCAAAACAGAAACAAACATTAAGACTGAAGTCACTAATGTTACAGTTTCTCTCAAATTGGGGTATTTCCCGCATATTAGTATCAATACTGATCCTAAAATTGGAATACCCATTGAAATTAAGATATTTGTTTCAGGAGTTATGGTGCCCCTCCCATTAGTAATTTGGCGGCAGAACTGGCAATCGAAATGGTAAAATCGGTATCAATCCCAAAATAAATATTAGCGATAACTAAAGTCCACATTGGTAGCCAAAGGGAAATTCCTACCTCCTTTATTTTTTGATTACTTTTTATGGGGTCTTGAAAGTAAAGTACCTCAATAGTTTTCCAGATATAAATAACCGCCAAAATAGAGCTTAATAGAGCCAGTACAGCAATTGTCCACCAACCTTTTTCTAGGAGCCCGAGTACCAAATACCACTTGCTTACAAAGCCAACTGTAAATGGTACTCCAATTAGACTAAGACCAGAAATCAAAAATGCCGAGGTGCTGAGGGGCATCATTTTGCCCAGTCCGGATAGAGAAGAAAGT
>PTLG01000138.1 GCA_002937995.1 Alphaproteobacteria bacterium MarineAlpha3_Bin7
TTGTTTATTGATTATCCAGTTATGTATTTTATGGCAAAACACCAGGACGGTTTAGTCAGGGAAGTATTTTACAGACTTACTGATGCTGGCCATGGGACCCCCTACTTTGTCATTATATTTTTTGTTTTAATAGCAGCAAGTATTTGCAAATATTTTGATTTTAACTATTTGGAGCCAGAAAAACTAAATAAAATAATTATTATTTGCCTCTTTCTTTTAGTAGCCCTGATCGTTGCCGGCATTGCCATTCATGTCTTGAAAGTACTTTTTGGAAGATGGCGACCAGATACTACGATATATACTGGATTATCAGGATTTAGCTGGTTCAATTTTGGTCATGATGCCAAGTCGTTTCCCTCGGGCCATTCTCAACTGATTTGGACAGTCGCTGTGTCTCTATTATTAATTTACCCGCGTTTAATAATTATTTATTTAGTAACAGCAATATTGGTAAGTCTTAGCCGGGTAATGTTAAATCAGCATTTTGTCTCAGATGTTCTTTTAGGCGCTTATCTTGGGAGCATTGTGCCAATCCTGATCAATAGCTATATATTATTACCTCGTGGCTTGAACATTTCCCTAATTAAAAAAACAAGATAAAAATAAAGTCGGATAAGACGTTTTTCAAAAATGATATAATTTGTCTTTACGATAAATTCAGTTCATTTAGGGAAGGGGTATCTTATTACTCTTTTTTGATAATTGGTATGTATTTGATAGGCTATCATAGAGGTCAATTATTCGACTAATTTGATCACTATAAGTGTAAGATTTATCTTTTGTTGATTTTGTTATTATTTCAATAATGTTGTTCTTTTTCCAAAAAATATTTGTACCGATATAGTTGCCATCCTGAACGTCAAAGACTTTTTCTAGTATCTTGAGGTCATAAGGTATATCGAATTTATCCTTAGTATCAGAGTAACTAAAAAAATAATAAAAGTTATCAAAACCAGCCCATGTTATTGCCGATAAACACATAGAGCAGGGTTCATGAGTAGATAAAAAATAACAATCACTGGTTTTAGGCCTTCCCTTTTTGGGCAATTCAAAGAAGGAATTTAATGTAGATATCTCTCCGTGATTTAAGGGGTTTTCTATTTCTTTATTTGTATCAGCTACTACAAGTGTTAAATCATACTTTTTAATTACAGCTCCACCAAAAACCTTGTTTCCCTTTTCCACAGCCATTTGGGTTATGGGATGTATATCGCCTTCAATAACATCAAGCATCCGTTTAGCAATATCTAACTCATTATTTTGATCCACGCTATTTGTAACCCTCAAAAAGAATAAATTTTTGCAATGATTGGAATACAGCCTCTGGCTGTTCAACCATAATCATATGCCCGCAATCAGGAATGATATCTATACTTACATTTTTTAAATACTTAGCTAGGGCCAAGCCTCTTTTTTTGGGCGTCATTCGATCTTTGTCACCCAGTATTAATTTTACTGGGCACTTTATATTTTTTGCTGCCTCGATGCCGCCCTTATAATTGTTACAGGCAGATAGATCAGTAAAAAGTGTATTTGGAGCGGAAAGCTGCAGTAGACGATGGTTGGCACCAGCAAGCCAATATCCAGGTTGTAGATGCCCTCCCTTGTGCGCCTTTTCACCAATTCCCCATAGAGTGATCATGCTACTTGCTACATTAGTTTTGTCCTTGGCAGCGGCTAGCAAATCTTCATGTACTGGCATTGAGTCAGCAACGCCAATAAGAATTAAGCTTTTTGTTATTCTCTCAAACCTTGACCCAAAATCTAACGCGACTAGAGCTCCCATTGAGTGCCCAATAATGGTAGCTTTATTTATTTTCATTGTCTCTAAAACTTTATTAATCCAGTTTGCTGTTTCTTCTATAGTTTTAATACCAGGTCCATCTGATTTTCCGTGTCCTGGTAAATCCAATGCATAGGTATTAAACCCTCTGTGAGAAAGATTTCTTGTTTGTAGTTGCCAGACAGTCCTGTTCATTCCTGCGCCGTGGATAAGAATTATAACCTCCTGCCCCCTCTGGGGCTGCAGCCCACCATTCGTCGCATGCACAAACTTTCCATCAATTTTTAGACCCATTGTTTTAAACCTGTGTGGCAGCATGGAGTGCCTGTTTTAAGTCTGATATAATATCGTTGGGGTTTTCTAAGCCTACGGAAATTCGAATCATTCCTTCGCTAATACCAGCCGATTTTAAGGCTTTAGGTGTCATTTGTTGGTGTGTGGTGGAGGCTGGGTGTATTACAAGGGTTTTTGCATCTCCAACATTAGCGAGATGGGATGCGAGTTTTACAGACTCTATAAAAGTCCTTCCAGCGTCCCGACCTCCCTTTAAAGCAAAACTTAAAATAGCGCCAGCTCCTTTTGGCATTAGGGTTTTTGCTAATTTGTGGTCAGGGTGTGTAACCAGTCCCGGATAATTTACCCACTCTACTTCAGAACATTCCTGCAAAAATTCAGCTACAGTTTGTGCGTTGGAGACATGTTTTTCCATTCGAAGTGGGAGTGTTTCCAAACCTTGGATAATATAAAAAGCATTGGCTGGGCTAAGGCATGCACCAAAATCTTTCATACCTTCTGCCCTCGCCCTAATAAGAAAGGCTTGTGTACCAAATTCATCAGAAAAATTTATGCCATTATAGCCGTCGTATGGTTCGGTTAGAGTAGGAAATTTTTTTGATTTTTCCCAGTTAAATGATCCAGAATCTATAACAATACCACCTATAGCGATCCCATGACCCCCTATGAATTTAGTCAGGGAATGAATAATAATATCTACGTTGTGTTCAAAGGGTCTACAAAGAAAGGGTGTGGCAAAAGTAGAGTCAACCATAAAGGGTAGGCCGTTTTTGTGAGCAATTTCTGATAACCGACCCAAATCCATCACTTCAATACCGGGATTCCCTAAAACCTCTCCATAAATAAGCCGTGTTTTTGATGTTATGGCCCTATCGAAGGCTTTAAAATCACGAGGGTCGACAAATGTAGTCGTTATTCCAAATCTGGGTAGAGTATAGCTAAATAAGTTGTGAGAACCTCCATAAAGGGAGCCCGAAGATACGATGTGCCCCCCTTTACCCATCAACGTAGCCACAGCCAGAAATAAAGCTGCCATGCCACTGGAAGTAGCCACACCACCTACCCCGCCTTCCAGAGCTGCCAACCGTTCCTCTAAAACTGAGACAGTGGGATTAGAAAGACGAGTATATATATGACCAGGACGCTCCAAATTGTATAGAGCTGCCGCATGTTCGGTGTCATTAAAAATATATGATGTCGTTTGATATATTGGTACAGCCCTAGAACCAGTTGTAGGGTCGGGTTGTTGGCCTCCATGGAGACTTAGTGTGTCAAGCGAGAAAGGGCTAGCTTTAGTCATTAATATTCTCCAAAGGCTGTGCATACAAAAGTTTCGAGTTAAATCATTTTAGCGCAGGTATGAAAAAGAACAAAGAAAATGAGTGAGCAAAATTTTTCAGGTAATGCCTTACCCATTTGCAGTAGGTCTAACAGATGGACTAGCTATCCATTGAGCAGAAGCATTATCTCGAATACTTACAAATGAATAGTATCTATATACTTTCTCAAAGTCTGGCCTGACTTAAAAGTTAGTTTAAATTTTCTCTGCTTATTATTGCCTAACTTTTAATTCCTATAGCTTCAATTTGAATTTTTGCTTCTGGTACCGGACCTGGATACGGGATAATAACGCATTCTATAGCTGGTAGATTTTCTTTTGAAACAAATTGAAACAATACTTTTTCAAAAATCTCAAAATAAGCCTGTTTAGGTATATATACAGTAACCTTAACTAACTCGTCTATGCTTGAACCGCTATTTTGTGACACTTTTGAGAGTAGTTGAAGCGCAGCCCATGATTGGTGCAGTAGTGCTTTACTCTCATCATCTCCAGGATGAAGATTTTGAGGTATCTGTGGTTCCGCGTCAAAATCATTTAAGTCTACTACGAGACTGCATTCCGAATTTAAACCCAATATTCCTGAATAAAATATAAAACTTCCTGCACTGGCTGATGCTGGTGCAGCAAATGGCGCATCCATGTGCCATTCAATTATAGCTTTTTCAAAATTAGGGTGAGGTTTTGATGCGGTTAACTCTATCTCTATAAGACAACCACGATGGCCAACCTCATCAAAACCAGACACCGTAAGAGCTGTTGTCATATCAGGGAAAAAATGTCTGTGTATTCGGTGAAATGTTGGAAAGTCCCTGACATCAGCAAGAAATACTGTTGAATTAATAGTATCCGATAATTTTAAGCCCTGATTTTCAAGTGTACGCTTAAGCTCATTATAGACATACCAAGTTTGAGCTGCAATTGGTCCATCGCGACTATCCGGGTGACTCTGACCTGTCTCTAAGAACCTACCCTCTTTTGGTACATCATTAAATGAACTGACAACAGGCTTTCCAGCTTCTGAGGTTTTGATTGGAATATGTCCAGCAGTAAAAACAAGAGGACCGGAGCTCACTGCCTGAGAGTAGAATGACGCCGAGGGTAATTCTTTATCATCAAAAGATACCACCACTTCCCGGGCCAGTAAATCTGGGTTATCTCCAGCGCACACAGCAATTCCGTCAATACCTATTGTTATGTTTTTATTTCCAAACACATCAGAAACACCTAGACCAGAACTTGGGGCGGGTATTTTTTGTAGAACCTGTCTAATGTTTTGGTAAACTGGAAAAAAGCGTTTATCTTTCTGCCAGATATGTTGGCGTAGAATTTGGTCGCCCCCACTTCCAGCAAATTCAAGGACGGCATCCATATTCTTATGTGAGTACCAGGCATCGTGGGCTACACGGCTTTCTAGTTGATCAGTTAGGAGAAATCCTTGTTTTTTTTCGTGCCCCTCGATAGGAATATTCGAAAAACCCCCATCTAAGCCCGTATCTTGGTTTGGACGGATACCCGATAGGAAAACTAGCCCATGTGATTTGACTGCATGGGGAAAGCCTGGAAATGTGTTTGGTTGGTTAGTCAAAACAATCTGTTTTTTATTACTCATAATAGGTATCTCCCTAAAAATTAAGTTGACTTTTGTGGCTAAAATTAATTATCAAAAGTTTTATCTCTATAGTTTTTTTGATTCTTAATGGTTCTGTAGGCGGTGCTGATCAACACAAATAGGGTCAGTATCACAAATACAACTGCTATTGGCCTTTCCAAAAAGAAAAAGATATTTCCGTCGGCTTGTATCATTCCTCGTCGAAAGGAGTTTTCTAGTAATGTTGAAAGTACAAATGTTAGAATAAGTGGTGGCAGTCCGATGTCCAAACGTCGCATTATGTAGCCTAGAACACCTGCGCAAACCATTACGATTAAGTCAAAATAGTCTGAGTTAATCCCATAAGTTCCAACAATACATAGCACAACAACTACACCATATAGTAATGCGGGTGGAATATTTAATAATCTCACCCACAGCTTGAGCGAGAGGCGTCCAATTAGGAAAAGAAAACAGGTTGCGACAAAGACCGAAATAAATAGACCAAAAAAAAGAGTTTGATTGTCCTCAATTAATGAGGGTCCTGGATTAAGTCCTTGAGCAATAAGCGCACTCATTAGAAGAACAGTAACGACATCTCCAGGTATTCCAAAGACTAGCATAGGGATCATCGCAGACCCACAAACTGCGTTGTTGGCCGCTTCAGGTGCAAGCACACCCTCTAGTTTTCCTTTACCGAATTCATCAGGGGTTTTTGAAGCCCTTTTGGCTAGGCCATAAGCTACCCAGCTCGATGTTTCTGAGCCAATTCCTGGTAGAGCTCCTATTAATGTCCCAACAGCAGAGCTACGCAATATAGTCTTTAGGTTAGTTATTATTTCAGTAAATTTGAGCTGGACTATTCCTAGGGCTTCATTCCCCATATATCTAAATTTTTCACTTTTTAGTGTTTCTGCTCTAACTAAGACCTCAGACAAAGCAAAAAGACCAATAGCTAGAGGTACAACACTAATTCCACTCTGCAATTCAGATATTCCAAATGTCAGTCTTGGTACTCCGCCGATAGGATCAGATCCTATCAGGCCTAAAAAAAGGCCGATTGCAGCTGAAAATATACCCTTGGACAGAGAGTTACCAGAAATGAAACAGACCATTGTTAATGAGAATAAAATTAGGGCAAAATATTCTGGAAAACCGAACCGTAGGGCTATCAAAGCAAGCAAAGGCGCACCAAATACTAGAGCTATTGATCCAGCAAAATCTCCGATCAAAGATGCGTAAAGGCCACCGAGTATTGCTTTCCCCGCCTTTCCACGCTTTGCCATCTCGTAACCGTCAAGAATTGTTGCCGCATTGGCTGCAGTACCGGGTGTTCCAATAAGGATTGAGGAAATTGATCCCCCATATGTTCCACCTTTAAATAGTCCAATTAAGAAGCTTATTCCAATTAAAGGTTCCATAAAGAAGGTGATTGGAGCGAGCAAAGCCATTGCCATGGTTACGCTTAAGCCCGGTATAGCTCCTATGATAAGACCACCACTTACTCCACAGAAAATAGCTAACATCGGTCCAAAGCTAAGTACATTCGAGAAGGCTTGTCCTATGTCAGCTATCAAAACTTTTTCCTTTTTTAAAACGAGTCCAGTACAATACCTCGGGGTAATTGCACAGAGAGGCCATATTCAAAAAACAATAGAACAATTATATTAGTCGTTAATCCCGCCAAAAAAATTATAGTGCGGTTTTTATAGTTTGTAATAAAGCAGAATATAAATAGGAAAAAAATAGAAGCAGCAAAAAACCCGATAAACCAAATCATCACAATATACAATAAGACTGATACGATTATACTCAGTACCACCTTGATTTGACTATATTCGAGGTTAAATATTGGAAGGGTTGTTTGTCTCAAAGGAACCGTTAAAAGTAAAAAGACACCTGATAAAGTTAACAAGGATACGGATATTCGAGGAAAAAAATCTGGTGTCATCGCTT
>PTLG01000139.1 GCA_002937995.1 Alphaproteobacteria bacterium MarineAlpha3_Bin7
TTTTATCTCAACTTATTTTCACTTTTTGGCTCTTATAATTTAGCAGTCCGATATTAGTTATGAATCCATTATTGAATACTAGTGAGATTGCATTTACTATGATTAGTAAGGGGAGGCAGTATTTTTAGTGTCTCCAAATAAAAAATGATAATAAGAACAGGGAAGAAAATGGGTAGGAAAAACACTTCGCAAATCTCAATAGGTCAATATAATATAACGAGGGTGGAAGAAATTCTTCCGCTGATACCATTAGAAATATTGTTGCCTCGTCTAGACCTTGAGATCGCAAAAAAACAGTTTTCTTGGATGGTTCCAAATTACTTCGATCCTAATACGGGCCTCTCACCTTTGAGTATACATTCGTGGCTATTAAAGACACCCCATCACAATATTCTTATTGATGCATGCGCTGGTAATCACAAAACGAGGACTAGGGAGGAGCAGGCCGATTTTGCTAATTTGGAAACTAATTATTTAGAAAATTTGGGCTCAGCAGGTATAACACCCTCTGAAATAGATTTTGTGTTGTGCACACACCTTCATGTTGATCACGTTGGCTGGAATACTAAACTTGAGAACGGTAAGTGGGTTCCAACTTTTCCAAACGCGAAGTATTTATTTTCAGAAATTGATTATAACTATTGGAATACTGCAAACCGCGCTGGGGCTGACCCACACCCCAATGATGGACCCTTTGACGACAGTGTACTGCCGATAATAGAGGCTGGGCAGGGATTGTTAGTTAAAGATATACATGAGATTGAGGAAAACATTATTGTTAAGCCCAATCCCGGTCATAGTCCTGGACACGTGACACTGCATATTGGTGATGGAGATAATCAGGGTGTGTTTTCTGGTGATATTATGCATCATCCACTTCAGGTATATCAACCAGACTGGTCTAGTTGTTTCTGTGAACTTCCAGAAATGGCAAGACAAACCAGAATTAAGCTTTTGGAGCAATGTGCAGATGAGCCCATAATTGTTATGCCGGCTCATTTTGCAAGTCCACACGGAGGAAGGATTCTGAATACAAGTGATGGTTTTGCTCTAGAATGGGTAGAAAATTGAGGGCGTAATAGATTCTACTAGGTAACGATACTGGTATAATTATCGACTTAAGTAGGAAGAATAATCAAGGAAAACGGGTGTGAGAATATGACCAGAGTCCAGTTGACTAATCCCGGGGAAGTGCCAGATTTATTTCGGCAACAATTTAAGTTATGCGACGTCAAGGCTGGAGAGACTATTGTTGTATTGAGTGATATGGGAACCAGAAAGGAGTATGTTGAGGCTGCATTCGCAGCAGCAGATACATTCAAGGCTAATATTTATGAGATGAAGGTTAATGCGATACCGAGTTGGACCTCTGTAGGAGTCGAGACAGTGGGTGCATGTAAGGGTGGCGTGGAGGCATTAAAAGCGGCAGATCTTATTTTAGCAATGCATGTTCCCTTGTTTACCAAATGGATGCATGAAGTTCGAGCAACTGGAACTCGAGTACAAATGATTGTTGACCATCCAGATGATCTCAAAAGCCAGATGTCCACACCTGAAGTAAAGAGAGCAACTAAAGCAGTAACTGAATTTCTTGGAAAGTCTAAAACTATGCATGTAACAAATGAAGCTGGAACAGATTTTTATGCGGAAATCGGTGACTATCCTTCTCTTTGCCAATATGGTTTTGCAGATGAGCCGGGGCATTTTGATCATTGGGGTGCTGGGCATTGTTATACCTTTCCAAATGAGGGTAAGGCAAATGGAACAGTAGTGGCCCAACCTGGTGACATTGTTGTACTTCCATATAATCGTTATATTGTTGATCAAGTGCATATGACTATAGAGGATGGCTACATTACTAGTATAGAAGGCGGACTTGACGCCCGTTTAATGAACCACTGGTTAAATAGTAACAAACGATCTTCTGATGATAGAGATGGACATGCAATTTCGCATATTGGTTTTGGTACAAATCCATACTGTAGATGGGACTGTATTGCTTTAAATGGTGATGACGTTGATCGAAGTAATGGGGCAGTGAGGGGGTTCGCTGGTAATTTTCTTTTTTCTACGGGCCCAAATACTCAAGGTGGAGGTACCCGTGTAACAAAGGGACACTATGATTTGCCGATGAAGGATTGTACGGTATATTTAGATAATACCATGATAATTGAAAACGGGAATTATCTGGTACCTGAAATGATTGCAAAGGTGGAGCCACGAGCACAACAGTAAGCAATATTATTTTACCAATATTTCTTTGTTTTCCAAGGGGGAGTTAATATGGAAGCAGATATTCGTTCGCTTGAAGTAAATCCAGCAAAGCTTGCTACATTATTTAAAAAGCAATTTGATCTGTGCAACGTAAAGCCAGAAGAGACCGTAGCCATTGTATCAGATTTGGGCACTAGAAGAGAATACATTCAGGCTGCCTTTGCTGCTGCCGATGAAATAGGAGCCGACATATATGAGATGTGTGTCAATTTAGTTCCGGGTTGGACAAAAGTAGGGGTTCCCACAATAGGAAAATGTAAGGGTACATTAGAAGCACTGATGGCTTCTGATATGATTTTGATTTTTCATGTGCCGCTTTTCTCCTCGTGGTTGAGAACTGTCATGGATAACAACATCAGAGTGCAGATGATAATTGATGCGCCTGATGACCTTGAACAGCTGCAGTCACCGCCTGGGCTGAAAGAAGCCGCAATTTATGCCCACAAACTTTACGAAAAAACAAAAAAGGTTCGTGTGACAAGTAAGGCGGGTACAGATCTTCACTTCGACATTGGAGAGTATCCGGTGATGAGCCAATACGGAATGGCAGATGAACCTGGGCGGTTTGACCAGTGGGGTGTGGGCCACATTCACACCTTCCCAAATGAGGGCAGTTCGCATGGAACCGTGGTCATTCAGCCAGGGGATATCGTCATTTTGCCTTACTGCAGATATGTAATTGATGAGATAAAGCTTACAATTGAGGACGGCCATATTACTAGTATCGAAGGTGGTTTAGACGCTACCCTCATGAGGGAATGGTTGGAGGAGGGGGTTGAATTTGATGGAGATCGAGACCCCTTTGCTTTGTCCCACCTTGGATGGGGCTTAAATCCGCAAGCTCGGTGGGACTCAATAGCGCTTTACGGGGATGGTCCTGAGAGAAGTAGAGCTGCTTCAAGGTGTTTCCCAGGAAACTTTTTGTTTTCTACTGGACCAAACACACAAGGAGGAGGCAATAGGACGACGCGAGGTCACTATGATGTTCCTATGAGAAGTTGCTCTATAGAACTAGATGGAAAATTAATTATTGAAGATGGTAAAGTCGTTGATCCAAAAATGATAGTGGCTAAAGAACAAAGGTGAAATGTTTAACGGTAATTAAGTAGTGGAGAATACATGCGCTTAGAGGGTTCTTTCGAAGTTGATCAACCCGCCAATTTTGTTTGGAGAAAAGTCAAGGATCCAAACTTAATGGCTGGGTGTATTCCAGGCTGCCAAAATGTTGAACAATTGGACGAAAAAAATTATAGAGCCGACGTATTGGTCACTATTGGAATAATAAGGGCTAGTTTTAATCTTAATATTGAAGTCATAAAAGAGATAGAGAATTTGGAGTTACAATCTCGCACGACAGGTCAAGAGGGAACTCAAGCGAGCATAATTTCCTCTGAAAACACTTTAAGCTTGAAGGCTATTTCGGAACAAAAAACAAAGTTGGAATTTTCGTCTGAGGTTACAATATCGGGTAGGCTCGGTAAATACGGACTAGGGATAATTAAAAAATCAGCTTTAAAAATGGCAGATGAGTTTGCTGCTAATTTTAGTAGAGCTATAGAAACTGGTTCTGCTAAAGTAAGCACCGAACCTATTATCTTACCTAAAACATCGATATGGCATAAAATATTAGAATTTTTAGGCATGTATAGAGCGATTCCTTTTGGCAAATCAAATATTGAAAAAAAAGACCCACAAAAATTTAGTCAAACCGATATATTACTAAATCCTTCTTCTATTAGTGATGCGATTGAAATGTTAGTCGCAAATCAACACAGGGTTCCTATTGCCGGGGGGGCAACCCTAGTTGCAATGTTGAACGCAAATCTGATTGATCCAGCAGGTTTAGTAAACCTTAAGGGTTTAGCTGAGCTCTCTGGCATTAGTAGAAATTCTAGCGGAGAAGTTAAGATTGGTGCATTGTCCCGCCATGCAGAAACAGCTGAGTCGGATCTACTAATTGGGGGGCTGTCTGGGCTAAAAGACGCTGCGCAGAAAATTGCAAATCCGATAGTTCGTAACATGGGTACTATGGGGGGATCCGTCGCCTTTGCAGATCCAGCTGCAGATTATATACCTGCTTTGGTTGCCGCGGATGCTGAGATTGAAATAGCATCGAGCGGGGAGTTGAGTCGTCTTCCAATAAGAGACTTCTTTGTTGACTGGTATAAGACTGTCCTCAAACCTGGAGAAATTATTAGTGCTTTATATTTACCGAAGCCCAACAAACTAGCTATGGGTCATCACGAAAAATTCGCGAGGGTTGAAGGTGACTATGCAACAGCTTCAGTAAATATTATTTTAAGTATGAAGGGTAAGACATGTGACAGCATAAAACTTGCAGTCGGAGCTTGTGGACCAATGCCTGTGAGACTTCTAGATGTAGAAAAACGACTTGAGGGTTCGGATCTTTCGGAAACTTTATTATTAAAAGCGGGAAATGAATTAGCAGATGCTTGTGACCCCACTGACGATGTGCGTGGAACAGCAGATTATAGGCGTAAGTTGGTTCCACAACTCGTAATCTGTGCTGTGCAAAATGCACAGAAAAAGCTTTTGGAGAGGCGGCCTACATGAGTTCAAAAAAAATAATTGAGCTAAAAATCAATGGAGAAAACTATGAAACGGTGGTTTCAGGTTCAGAGACATTACTAACCGTACTGCGTGATTATTTAGATCTAACAGGAACTAAGCGTGGTTGCAATCAGGGTGTTTGTGGGGCTTGCACAGTCATCAAAGATGACGTACCTGTGAGGAGTTGTTTAACCATTGCAGGTTTTTGCAACTCTTCTGAAGTCACTACAGTTGAGGGGTTGGCCATCGACCGAAGACTCTCAAATTTACAAAATGCATTTTCTGAAAATGGGGCCGTTCAATGTGGGTTTTGTATTAGTGGCATGTTAATTACAATCAAAGTTCTTCTCGATAAGGTTCCTAACCCCACAATTGATGAAGTCAGAGAGGCTATCTCGGGAAATCTCTGTCGTTGTTCTGGTTACAAAAAGATTATTGATGCAACACTGGAAGCTTCACGATCGTTAAATTCAGAGGAATTAGCACAATGAATAGGATTACACCAGAGATTGCTGGAGGCGTAGGTGCCTCACCAAATAAAGTTGAAGCGGCAGAGAAAGTATTAGGTAAGGCCAGTTATATAGCGGACCTAAAGCGACCAAATATGCTCTTTGGAGCAATATTACAAAGTCCTTTTCCTCACGCTGAAATTGTATCCTATAATATTGAGAGTGCGATGGCTCTTAGTGGGGTCAAGGCTATAATTACAGGTGATAATTTTGACAGGACATACATGGGCCCGTTTATAAAGGATGAAGGGGCCTTAGCTAAAGATAAAGTCAGATACCTTGGGGAGCCAGTTGCTGCTGTTGCAGCTACAACCCCTGAAATAGCCCGTGATGCAGTGGGTCTGATTAAAGTAAAATATAAGGAATTACCTGCTGTTCTTAATATGCATGATGCGATTGCAGACGATGCACCAATTATTCATGAAAACCTGAGTGATTATATTAAAATATTTAACGCTATATCATATGGTAACGTGATGTCTGAGACCAAGATGTCTGAGGGAGATATAGAGTCCGCTTGGGATGACTGTGATTTGGTTGTCGAAAATATATATGAAACTCAGGCACAAAACCACCTACCTATTGAAACCTGTGGTGCTCTAGCTGATATTGATGGAAATGGTCGTGTTGAACTTTGGTCATCTAACCAGTCTGTTTTTCGTGTTCAAGCAAATGTTTGTGAAACACTTGGCTTGCCCATGTCAAAATTAAGGTGTCTTACTCCCAAAGTTGGAGCGGGTTTTGGAAATAAGATGGAGGCTCATGTTCAGCCAATTGTCGTAAAATTAGCGTTAGAGACTGGCTTACCTGTGAAATTAATATTAAGTCGTGAAGAGGACTTTGAAATTGTACGCGCACGTCATCCCTCATTTATCAGGTGTAAAACAGGAGTTAAAAATGATGGAACCTTTGTAGCTAGGGACGTAAATATTTTAATGGACGGAGGTGCTTATGCTGATGATAGCCCAGGGGTTCTGGGATATAGCTTAATGTGTGCGAGGGGCCCTTATAATATCCCTAATACTAGGGCTGAGGGCAGAGTGGTGTATACAAACCGCTTACGGTTTGCAGCTTTTCGTGGTTTTGGTAATCCACAAATAAATTTTGCTACAGAAAGTCAAATTGATGAAATTGCGGATAAATTGGAAATGGATCCAGTTGAAATCCGTCTCAAAAATACCATGAAAAGTGGCGATAGGTGGTTTGGTGGTCAAGTTGTAGAGTCAAACGGTTTAGACGAGTGTATAAGTAAGGTCAAAGAAACGTCAAATTTTGCTAACCGAAAGACTAACGACCCGATACCGTCTGGTCCAAAATCTCGTGGATTTGGAATAGCAGTCGGCGGGCACATTAGCGGGCTTTTAGGAACTGGAGCTATAGTGAGGTTGCTGGAAGATGGCACTGTTTCTCTTAATACGGGCGCTACTGATA
>PTLG01000014.1 GCA_002937995.1 Alphaproteobacteria bacterium MarineAlpha3_Bin7
GCTTCCTCCTTAGGTGCCTCTTCTTCTGGAGCAGCTTCCTCCTTAGGTGCCTCTTCTTCTGGAGCAGCTTCCTCCTTCTCTTTTATTCTCTCTAACGTTTTTGGACGAGGCAAATGTTGCTTGGTTTGTTCACTTCTTTCTGGAAGGGTTATCATATTAGCCTCACCCAAAAATCGAGCTACGCGATCGGACGGTTTGGCTCCCTGAGACAACCAATAACTAATTCTTTCCTGTTTCAGTATGACCCTACTCTCATTATCCTTAGCCACCATGGGATTGTAGGTTCCAAGACGTTCAATATAACGCCCATCCCTCGGACTACGAGAGTCAGCCACAACAATTCTATAAAATGGTCGCTTTTTAGCTCCCGCCCTAGATAACCTTATTCTCAATGCCATAAACTTTTTTATCCTCCAAAATTATGATTCCTTTTAGACCAAGCAAAAACCTACCCGCGAAATTGTCCAAAATTTTGATTTAGCTGACCCATAACACTAGCATCTAGACCAGAAATTCCGCCACTTTTTCCCATTTTTTTCATCATCTGGGCCATCTGTTTATGTTGCTTTAACAATCGATTTACCTCTTGAACACTCGTACCTGAACCAGCAGCTATGCGTTTACGCCTTTTTCCATTTAAAAGTTTAGGGTTTTTCCTTTCCATAGGCGTCATAGAAAATATTATAGCTTCTTGATGTGAAATCATCTTGTCATCTATATTTGCATCCGCTACTTGCTTTTTTATTTTACCAATCCCTGGCAACATACCCATTATACCCTTCATGTCTCCCATTTTGCGAACCTGAGAAAGCTGGGTTCCCAGGTCTTCTAGAGTGAATTTTCCTTTAAGAGCTCTCTCCGCGGATTTCTTAGCTTCCGTCTCATCTATTACCTGTGAAGCTTTCTCTACCAAACCAACTATATCACCTTTTCCAAGTATGCGGCCCGCTATCCGCTCAGCATCAAAATTTTCCAGATCTCCTAGCTTCTCACCCACACCCATTAATTTTATGGGACAGCCTGTCGAAGACCTAATAGAGAGCGCAGCGCCACCTCTTGAGTCTCCATCAACCCGAGTTAGTGCCACCCCAGTCAAACCCACATTACTATTAAATTCATTGGCTGTATTTACGGCATCCTGTCCACTCAAAGCATCCGCTACTAATATTGTTTCTTTTGGTGTAACTATATTTTTTATTTCGCTTAGCTCCCTCATGAGCTCTTGGTCTATTGCCAACCTACCAGCAGTATCGAAGACTATAATATCGTATCCCTCTGATACGCCTACCTTCATAGCACGACTAGCTATCCCCACTGGCTGCTCTCCAAGGATAGCAGACAAAGATCTTATCCCAGCTTCTTTAGCCAAAATAGAAAGTTGTTCTTGTGCTGCTGGCCGAGCTACATCTAAACTCACCAAAAGCAACTTCTTATTCTCATCTTGTGTTAATTTGTAAGCAAGTTTAGCAGAGGTTGTGGTTTTTCCCACACCTTGCAGACCAACCATCATTATTGATACGGGCGGAGTGGCCTGTAAATCTATACTAGTGTTGTCCGGTCCGAAAACCTCAACTAATTCATCAAAAACAATTTTTATTATCATTTGCCCTGGGGTGACACTTTTTAACACTTCGCCCCCCACAGACTTTTCCTTAACAACTGAGACAAATTCTTTGACAACTTGCAAAGAAACATCAGCTTCTAACAGGGCAACACGTATTTCTCTCAGAGCACTATCAACATCACCCTCAGAGAGAACACCCTTTTTCCCTAAACGGTCAAAAATATCCGTAAATTTAGAACTTAATGCATCAAACACAATAAAAACTCTCAACAAATTCTATCAAGTACAAAAGCGCCAGTGCGCGAAACTCGCGAACTGGCGTCTTCTATGCTAAACTAGGCCTCTTAGAAAAAAGTGTCAAGAGGCCTATTAATCAAAATATCAAACTAATAAATTTAAACTAATTTACTTTCTAACTAGACATTAGGGAAATTCAAAACTATAGCAATTTAATTATGGGTAATAAAGAATTTACAAAGATGCACGGATTAGGGAATGACTTTGCTGTATTTGACTCTCGAGAAGATACTATACAGATGGAGATTTCTGACATTAAGGCCATATCTAACAGATTTACAGGGGTAGGCTGCGATCAATTAATAGTCATAGAACCACCACATACGGCCCATTCCGATATTTTTATGCGAATTTATAACTCCAACGGATCTGAAGTGGGTGCTTGTGGCAATGCCACTCGTTGCGTTGCTGCCCAGATAATGAATGAAAATAAAACTAACAAATGTATTATTGAGACCCTGGCGGGTATCTTAATAGCAGAGAAAAATCAAGATGGAATATCCGTCAATATGGGGCAAGTTAAAACTGAATGGCATAAAATTCCGTTAGCAACTAAGGCTAATACTTTAAGGTTAGATTTATCAATAGAAATGCTATCCGACCCAGTATGTTTAAATATAGGCAATCCACACACAGTATTTTTTGTTGCCGAGGTAACTAAAATACCCTTAGAAAGGTTGGGACCATTAATCGAAAATCACCAAATGTTTCCCGAAAAAACTAACGTCGAAATAGTGCAAGTCGAAAGCACAAAGAATCTTACTGTAAGAGTTTGGGAAAGAGGGGCTGGTATAACTAAGGCTTGTGGAACGGGGGCATGCGCCGCTGCAGCTGCGGCTCACTTGTTAGAACTTACTGACCGAAACATTGATGTAAAACTTGACGGTGGCACACTTGGTATCAACTGGCTAGAAAATGGGGATATTATAATGTCCGGCCCTACAGCAGTTAGCTATAGAGGTTACTGGGAATTTTAGGTGGTATAGAATGACTAAATCTAAGGTAATAACTCATGGTTGTAGACTTAATGCCTTTGAGTCGGGGATAATTGAAAAAGCCCTACTATCTGAAAACGTAAAAAATACTTTTGTTTTCAATACTTGCGCCGTAACCGAAGAGGCCGTTCGACAAGCAAGACAGTCAATTAGAAAGATTAAGCGGAAGGACCCAGACTGTAGAATTATCGTGTCTGGATGTGCTGCACAAATTTCTCCTAATATTTTTGCTGAAATGCCAGAGGTGGAGAAAGTAATCGGAAATGAAGAGAAATTAAAGCCTCACTCTTATTTAGCAAAAAGTGACTCTAAAAAAATTGAAGTCGGGGACATATTTAGCAACAAACCAATTTCTCCCTATCCTACCAGTCCCAACAACACACGCACTCGAGCATTTCTTCAGGTGCAACAAGGTTGCGATCATCGTTGCACTTTTTGTATTATACCTTTTGGACGCGGCAATAGTCGCAGTATACCTGCTGATTTTTTAGTTAGTGAAATTCAAAAACTATTAGAGAGGGGGCACAAGGAAGTTGTACTCACTGGCGTAGATATTAGCTCCTATGGTCTAGACCTTGGCATTCATGATGGCCTCGGCAAATTAGTGGCTACTCTTCTTAAGGAGTTTCCTGCGGAAGGTAGATTGAGACTAAGTTCTCTAGATCCAGCTGTAAATGATAGATCGCTTTTATCTATACTCAACACAGACCAACGCCTAATGCCTCACATTCATTTAAGCATTCAATCGGGTGATAATGTAATTTTAAAGCGTATGAAAAGGCGCCATAGTTGTTCTGATATTATCTCATTGTGCGAAAAACTCAGAAAAGCACGACCAGATATAATATTAGGTGCCGATCTAATAACTGGCTTTCCAACAGAAACGGCTGAGATGTTTCAGAATACTATTAGGGTGATAGAAAAAGCAGACCTTACGTACTTACATGTTTTCCCCTATTCTCCTAGAATTGGAACCCCTGCAGCAAAAATGCCACAGATAAATTACAATACTAGAAAGCAAAGAGCAAAATTGCTCCGAAAAATAGGTCTAAATAAACAAGCTAATTTTTTTTCGAGTTTAGTTGGGTCATTTGCTAATATTGTCTGTGAACCAAAAGGTAGAGGCTATACCGAACATTATGCTCCAGTCAGATTTGTAGAGCCAGCAAAACCAGGGGAAATAAAAAAAGTAAAAATCGTAGATAACAAAATTGATTTTGTATTTGTGGAACCAGTGTAGTGACACACAACAAGACTGATAATGTTAAATCTGGTTGGCTAAAGAGACTAAATGTTGGGTTAAAGCGTTCATCTGATTATCTGACTGATTCATTACGAAAACTAACTTTTTCTCATAAGCTGGATGAAGAGACCCTAAGTGAACTAGAGGATATTCTTATTTCTGCAGACCTTGGAGTTCCCATGGCTGCGAAAGTTATAAAGGATCTCTCTTTAAAAAACATAACGCCTGAAAACTATGATCACGAAATTAAGAAGACCCTTGCCGCAGAAATTTCTAGTGTTTTAGACAAGGTTTCAAAGCCAATCCCAACAATCTTTGAGAAAAAACCATATGTAATGTTGGTCTGTGGGGTTAATGGCAGCGGAAAAACAACAACTATTGGAAAGATAGCGCATCAATTAGTAGGCCAAGGCAACTCTGTTTTATTGGCAGCGGCCGATACATTCCGCGCTGGAGCAACGGAACAATTGAAGATTTGGGGAGAGAGAACTAATTGCGAGGTTTTTTCTAAAGATCCAGGATCAGATCCAGCCAGCTTAGTTTATGACGCTTTGGAAAAAGCTATAAATGATAGAACAGACGTACTGATTATTGATACTGCTGGCCGCCTACAAAACAAATCGGAATTAATGGAAGAACTTAATAAAGTAGTAAGAGTAATAAAAAAGTTAGATCCGGACGCTCCACATGCACGACTGCTACTTCTAGATGCCACGGTGGGCCAAAATGCTCATTCTCAAGTAAAACTTTTTTCCGAGGCAATCGATATTTCTGGAATAATAATGACTAAACTAGATGGGACTGCCAAAGGTGGTGTATTAGTTTCAATAGCATCTCAATATGATATTACAATTCACGCAATTGGTGTAGGAGAAGCCTTGGAGGACCTAAATAATTTTGACCCAGATGACTTTGCATTGTCATTGGTTGGTGATAATTAAATTGTCATCGGAGAACTAAACTTAATTTATATCCTAACATTAAGATAAAAACCTCTCGGCATATCTTCCCTTAAGGCCTTATCAGAAGATAAGTTATAATTTAATTTCTTAATTGCCAGGTCTAGTTCCTTATTTCCCATTGGCTCCGATTGCCTGTTTCTATTAGCTAAAGGCAGCTCGGCTCGAAAATCTGCAGGCCTATCCCTAAAGGCATCATTTATAGGCGTCTTTTGAAAAGAACTATTTATATCCATGAAATCACTATAAAATCATTTAGTTAAAAAATTAATAAATAACTCTGATAAGCCTACATATCCCCACCTTCTTACTTTGCTCTTTAAAAAAAATAAGTGATACTGAAAAAACAGTTAAATGCTTTTAATTTTTTAATTTATTGGATACAAAATTTAATGGCAGACAATAAACTTGATCACTCGAAATCGCAGAATAGTGACAGTGAAGCTATTTCCCAGACTATTTTCAATGGCATTCGATTTAATACTCGAATAATTTTATTTTTTCTCATTTCCCTTTTATCCGCAATTGTTCTTGCAGGAATATTAATCAATGCTGAAAAAACCGTAGGTGGTCTTCTAGCTAAGATTAAATATAGCTATAGTATGATTAGCACTGTCTCTCGTCTGGATACGGGTGTTGCATCCTTAGAGAACATAAGTGAGAGCTTTATTTTAACAAAACAAATAGGGTTCAAAAAAAAGTATGAAGAAAAATCAGCTGAACTCTCGCAAATAACTGCTAATACACTTAAAAATTCTGCGGCAAGAGGAATCAGAAAGATTTTGTCTGGAGTCAGTGACAATATAACAAACCACGCTACTAAATTTCAAAATATAATTGGAAAACAGACTATAATTGGGGAAAATAACAAAGTAGGACTAATTAAGCAGGTAAATAAATCAGGCACAACGCTTCAAAAACAAATCAATCAATCCGAGAATATCAAGCTTATTTATGAAATTAACAGAATAAGAATTCTAGAAAGTAAAATTAATATAAATATTAATTTAGATTCTGCAAAAATATTTTTGGAATCCATTGCTAATCTAAGGCAGTCCATAATGGCTTCTCCCATAAGCAGACAAATAAAACTCTCGCTGGATAAAACCTTAAAAGTTTATGCCTCAGACTCAGAACGTTTAGCCCAGACCAAACTGCTCCAATCTAGGGAAATTGGCCAAATGAGAGAGGCTGGAGATCAACTAAGATTGGATATTACTTCGTTAAAAGCTTATGCAAAAAAATTAGATGGTAGGTCCATTATAAACTCTACAAGTACCCTTACCAAATTAAAAGTTATGGTGTTGATTGGAGCTCTACTTGTAGTCGTCTTTATTAGCTTCTCTGGTATTATACTTATGCTTAGCTTTTCTAAACCAATCAGGTTGTTAGTTAAAGCTGCATCTCAAATTGTAAATAGTTCTCAGCACGTATTACTGCCGGTCGCTAACAACCAAGACGAAACTGGCGAGTTGTCATCAATTTTAGCTTTCTTTCGAGATAATCTTGCTAGAGCGGAATTATCGCGAAGGGATTTGGAGAAACAGTTAGAAAAATATAAAACAACTCTAAATACCAAATTAAATGAATTCGAGCCTTCCATCGGGGAAAACAAAGCAAAAACTGAAAAAAAATTGGAGAACAACCAGCCAACTCCAAAAACAATTACACTTGCTAGTAGAAAATTAGCTCAAACAAGCCAAGGTGCCTCCGAGGCGGCACGTACAGCGGAAAAGTGTGACCAGGTCGTAGAAGGATTAACTCATGCTATTACAAACTTAGGTAAAATTGAACTATTGCTTATCTCAAACAGTGATCAAATGGGGCTGTTGTCAGTACAAGCAGCAATATCTTTCGATAACGATACGGCAACACTTCCAAAAGAACCAGATGAAGTCGACAAAAACGCTGATAAGGCTGGAAGTGCATTTCTAAGCGATAATATTAATTTACTCCAAACTAACACAAACAAAGCAGTTGGGGGTATAAAGGAAGTTGGTAACACTATTAGATCAATAAATAAAATAGTGGCAGAAATGGCTATGGAGACGTCAACTGAAGCCCTAGAATCAGCTAATGAGCTTCTTAAGCAGTCAGAAGATCTTCGCCAAATGCTGGATAATATTTTAGAAAAAGTGAAAAACTAGAAAGAAAAGATTTTCTAAACTAAATATCTTTAGACCTATTGATAATTAAGGCCTCAATTCCAGGAAGTGAATCACCCTTTAACCACTCCAAGAAAGCACCGCCACCAGTAGAAACATGAGAAAAACCCTCCATTACCCCCGCCATATCAAGCGCTGCTAACGTATCACCACCACCTGCTACACTTATTAAACTACCTTTATTAGTTAATTTGGCAACAGATTTAGCCGCTAATATTGTACCGGTGTCAAAAGGCTTAGTTTCAAATACCCCTAGTGGCCCATTCCACAAAAGAGTTTTACTTTGGCTAAAAACTCTACTAATTACTCTGCTTGTTCGAGGTCCAATATCCAATATCATTTTTTCTTCTGGAACCCTCTCCACATCTACTGTTTCAATACCTTCTTTATTCTCCAAATCTTCTGCAACCATAGCATCCTTGGGTAACGAAATTGAACAACTTTTCAACTGGGCTTCTTTGAGAATATTTCTTGCGGTTTCCAGCATATCACTCTCAAAAAGAGACTTTCCCACGGAATATCCGTTTGCAAAAAGGAAGGTATTGGCCATTGCGCCACCTATGATCATGTGATCAACTTTTTCAATCAAATGCTCCAAAATCGCTAATTTGGTAGAAATTTTACTCCCACCTACAATCGCTGTAACGGGCTTTATCGGCTTTTTCAAAACTTTATTAAGCATATCAATTTCCTTTTGCATTGATAGACCAGCCACTGATGGTAAAAATGAAGTTATGCCGAGAACAGATGAATGGGCCCTGTGGGAACACGAGAAAGCGTCATTAACGAAAACATCGGCCATAGATGCCAGAACTTTAGCCATTTCTGCATCATTTGTTTCCTCACCAGACTCAAACCGAAGGTTCTCGACAAACATAACATCGCCTGGCAGGAGTTTTGTCGACAAAGAAATAGCCGATTCACCTATAACATCAGAAGCAACCATTACATTGGGTAGTTGTAAATGTTGCTTTAAGATATTAGCTATTGGCGATATTGATAGCTCTGGAATGATTTTTCCCTTTGGCCTGCCAAGATGGCTACCAATAATTACGGCTGCCCCCTTACTTAATATTAATTTGATTGTAGGAATGGCCTCCAGAATCCTTATATCACTGATTATTTTTCCTTCAATTAAAGGAACATTAAAGTCAACTCTTAAGAAAACCTTTTTTCCCGTAATATCTATTTGTTCTAAATTAGATAATTCAGACACGGCAATTCCAGGGGATAAAGTTAAAAACCAATTTATACTTTACTTTTCATAAGGCTTCTAAGCACATACTGTAGAATTCCTCCGTGCCTATAATATTCAACCTCATCGGCTGTATCTATTCTGCACAAAAGTTTGATGTTTTTTTCCTCTCCTTTCTCCCAAACAATTTTACAGCTGACTTCCATCTGTGCTTTGACTCCGTCCTTTATACCAGTAAGTGAAATCAGTTCCTTTCCAGTTAGCCCAAGGCTCTCTCTATGCATACCATCCAAAAATTGTAGTGGTAAAACGCCCATTCCTATCAAGTTAGAACGATGAATTCTCTCAAAACTCTCTACAATAACCGCCTTAACACCTAGCAAACGCGTTCCCTTAGCGGCCCAGTCGCGAGACGAGCCCGTACCATACTCCTTGCCGCCAATCACAACCAATGGAATTCCCTCATCATTGTATTTAATAGCTGCATCATAGATCGACATAATTTCCTCTGAAGGTTGGTGACTTGTAATACCTCCCTCTATTCCAGGAACCATTTCATTTTTGATTCGAATATTTGCAAAGGTACCTCGCATCATCACTTCATGATTACCACGTCGGGACCCATAAGAATTAAAGTCCCGCTGCATAACTTGGCGTTCATTTAAATAAATACCAGCAGGGCTTTCTGCCTTTATGGCCCCAGCAGGTGATATATGATCAGTGGTAACAGAATCTCCTAATATCAATAGCTCCCTTGCATCTAAGATGTCAGAAAAACTCCCAGCCTCTTTCTCCATCCCCTCAAAAAACGTAGGGTACTTTACATAGGTACTATTTTCCCGCCATGAGTAGGTATCACTAGAAATCGTATTTGTTTTAATCGAATGCCATTGCTTTGGCCCCATCCAGACCTCATCCCCGTATCTTCTAGAAAACATGTCGGGGGTTAGTGATTTATCTACCGCATTATTTACCTCTTGGTTAGAAGGCCATATATCTCTGAGAAATATATCCTTTCCGTCTCTATCTTTACCAAGTGGCTCAGTATAAAGATCCACCTTCATACTTCCAGCTATCGCATAGGCAACCACTAACGGGGGAGAAGCTAAATAATTAGCCTTAACCAACGCGTGAACTCTACCTTCAAAATTTCTATTGCCAGATAATACGGAGCAAACGGTTAAATCACCTTCTTCGATCCCAGCTGTAACGTCATCTGGCAATGGTCCTGAGTTTCCGATACATGTGGTGCAACCGTATCCAACAACGTTGAAACCCAAGGCATCTAGGTCCTTTTTTACTCCAGCATCTTCCAAATAATCTGTCACAACCTGACTACCGGGAGCCAACGATGTCTTTACCCACGGTTTCACTGACAGTCCAATTTTAACGGCATTTCTCGCCAATAGACCAGCTGCCATCAATACCGACGGGTTTGAGGTATTTGTACAACTAGTTATAGCTGCAATTACAACATCACCATCATCTATGCTAAAATCACCTGCCTTCGAATTAACGGGGCCCTTACCAGCTCCTATATCTTTTAGTGCCGCCGTAAAGGCTTCGGCTGAAGACGATAGTTTAATCCTATCTTGTGGTCTCTTGGGGCCAGATATACTCGGTTCAACATCAGATATATCTAATTCCAATACATCTGAAAAGACTGGCTCTGGGGTCTCTGGTGTCCACCACATGCCTTGGGCTTTTGCATAGCTCTCAACAAGGCTAACACGATCTGGTTCCCTTGAGGTGAATTTCAAATACCTAATAGTTTCCTCATCTATGGGGAAGATACCGCAAGTTGCCCCATACTCGGGCGCCATATTTGCTAAGGTTGCTCTATCTGGAAGACTTAGGCTAGCCAATGCAGACCCATAAAACTCTACAAATTTTCCAACAACTCCCCTTTTTCTCAGCATTTCAACCACCGTAAGAACCAAATCGGTGGCAGTAGTGCCCTCCTTCATTGAACCAGTAAGCTTAAAACCAACCACCTCCGGTATTAACATAGAAATTGGTTGGCCAAGCATTGCCGCTTCGGCTTCAATACCACCCACTCCCCATCCTAATACCCCAAGGCCATTTACCATAGTAGTATGACTGTCAGTTCCCACCAACGTATCCGGATAAGCTAGCACTCTATCTCCCTCATCTTTTGTCCAAACTGCCTGGGATAGAAATTCTAGATTTACCTGATGGCATATGCCGGTTCCAGGTGGAACAACTCTAAAATTATCAAATGCCTTGGAGCCCCACGCTAAAAATTCATATCTTTCTGTATTTCTTTCAAACTCTTTATCTACGTTGGCCTGAAAGGCTTTCTCATTACCAAAATGGTCAATCATTACAGAATGATCTATCACCAAATCAACAGGACTAAGTGGATTTATTTTCTGAGCATCTCCACCTAATTCTACCATTGCTTCCCTCATTGCAGCTAAATCTACTACGGCTGGCACGCCTGTGAAATCTTGCATTAATACGCGCGCTGGTCGGTAGGCTATTTCTCTATCGGAAGACCTGTCTTCTATCCACTTACCGAGAGCTTCTATGTCCTCTACCGTTACGGTTTTGCCGTCCTCATACCGAAGTAAGTTTTCTAAAAGAACCTTTAACGAGAAAGGAAGAGCGGAAAAATCAGCTAAGCCAGACTTAGATAATTCCGCTATGCTAAAATAGTCGTATTCTTTTTCACCAACATTAAGTACTTTGCGCGTTCTAAGGCTATCCTGTCCAGCTACTAGCATTTAACTTCCCCTTATTGCATTATTTTACTAATACCTACACTTTGAAAAAGAAATTTACTAGAAATATAGATCATTAAAAATAAATTTTTAGTGCTGGCTAAAGAAGGGATAAATTCGTTTATTACAGAAATGATCGATTTTAACGGAAATAATTTAACATGTGTTCGAACTGACATCTGTGTTTTTGAAAAACTTTACTTTTCTCTTACTGACGGGCAGATCCTATTTTTACATGGACCTAACGGCAGCGGTAAATCTAGTTTGCTTAGGATGATGGCTGGATTACTACAGCCAATAACAGGTTCAATGCATTGGAATGGTGAGAACATCTCAAAGTCTTCGGATGAATTTAGAGAAGAAATAATTTATGTTGGACATCAAAACGCTGTTAAGCGAAACTTAACCGTTGAGGAAAATTTATTATTCTGGGTTAAATTGATTGGTGAACATCGTGAGAAAGAATCTGTCGATAGAGCTTTGTCAATTTTTGAGTTGTATCATTTGAGATCAACACCTTCTCGCTTCTTATCAGCAGGTCAAACAAGAAAATTATATCTAGCTCGCTTAGTTGCCAGTAAGGCAAGTGTTTGGTTACTGGATGAACCATTCAATTCGTTGGATCAATCTTCCATAAATGTGCTGCAATCCATAATTGATAGTCACATAAAAGATGGCGGCGCTGCAATAATGGCTACGCACGACAAAATTTCTGAGTCTAGAAACTATATAGACTTGAAACAATTTGCACCATCATCGGAGACACCATAGGTAATATTCAAATGGGTCGTTTTAACGCAATTTTATCTCGTGACTTTAGGTTAGCTATTCGGCAAGGATCAGAAAGCCTAACTGTGGTTATATTTTTTGTTCTATGTGTAATTATTTTTCCTCTTGCGATAGGACCTGAAAAAGGATTGTTAGTTAGAATTGGGCCGGGGATAATTTGGGCGTCCATTTTGCTGGCTACAATGTTATCTCTGGAAAATATTTTTCAAAAGGACTTTGAAGATGGAAATCTAGACCTCATGTGTATCTCAGATTTTCCTCTGGAGTTAGTCGTAATAGCAAAAATAACTGCGCACTGGGTCACGACAGCATTACCATTAATTATCGTATCCCCAATATTGGCTATATTTTTACATATGCCTTTTGAAACATGGCTAAATTTAATATTTTCTCTCTTTCTTGGAACGCCAGTACTAAGTTTAATTGGTGCTTTAGGATCTGCTGTCAGTCTTGGTTCAAGGAAGAGCAGTTTGCTCATCCCACTATTAGTCATACCACTTTTTATTCCAGTTCTCATATTTGGAGTAAGTGCTGCTGATGCTAACTTCCTGGGTATTGACTCACAGCCTCAACTTGTTTTTTTAGGGGGTTTGCTTTTGGGTTCTCTCGCCATCTGTCCATGGGTCATAAGTATTTCCATCAGACATGCCTTAAGTTAACTTGAAAACAGAAAAATATTTTAGCAGGAAAACTTGGTTTATTGCAAAATATGATGATAAATACCATTTGTCTTATAAGATAGGTTGATAAACTATGCATAAATTTGCAAATCCGACTAGGTTCTTTAAAGCATGTGACGTTGTCTATCCTTGGATAATTTTACTAAGTCTTTCCGCCTTATGCCTTGGGTTATATTTTTCTCTGGTTCAGTCCCCTGTAGATTATCAGCAAGGCGACACTGTGCGCATCATGTATGTACATGTACCAGCAGCATGGATGTCCATGATGTGTTATTTAATTATGGCACTCTCATGCGGCTCATCTTTGATTTGGAAGCACGCTATAGCATTTTCTATAGCCAGATCGACTGCCCCTATCGGTGCAACCTTTACTTTTTTGGCCTTAGTAACTGGGTCACTGTGGGGAAAACCAATGTGGGGCACTTGGTGGGTTTGGGATGCTAGGTTAACCTCCGTTTTGATTTTGTTTTTTTTATATATAGGCTTCATTACCCTTTACCACTCTTTTGATGATAGGTCTCGCGGGGCAAAAGCAGCCTCTATTTTGGCACTAGTAGGGGCAATTAACCTGCCAATAATCAAATTTTCTGTCGACTGGTGGAATACTCTCCACCAACCTGCCAGCGTGGTTAAATTGAGTGGACCGGCGATCCACACCAGCATGTTAACACCGCTTTTTGTCATGGCATTTGCTTATATCTGTTTTTATTTTTGGATTTTAATAATCCGACTAAAAGCAGCCTCAAACTTAACCAAAATTAGGGCTTTCGAGGCTCGACAAATAAATATTGAGACGGAGTTGGACTAGGTTTGCAGGAATTTTTCTTTATGGGAGGGTATGGATTTTTTGTTTGGTCGTGCTATGCAATCTCGGCTTTAGCACTTCTAATCTTGTTTTTCATTAGTTATAGATCTATGCGTCGATCTGAAATAAAACTAAATGAGTTAAACACCAAGATAGAGTCATCTGAACCTAATGTGAATTACGATGAAACCAAAAAATAAGCGGCTATCACTTATTGTTGCAACTATGACTGCTTTAGCAGCATCTGTCGCTCTAATATTGGTAGCTTTTGAGGATAATGTCGTATTTTTTTATAGCCCTTCAGACTTATTGAAAAAGCGACCTGGGCCCACCCAAAAGCTTCGAATTGGGGGATTAGTGAAAAAGGATAGTATCAAACGTGAACCTGGAGTGACGGAGGTGTCTTTTGAGGTTACAGACTTGAATAATTCAGTGCCAGTTGTTTTCAACGGAATACTTCCAGATTTATTTAGAGAGGAACAAGGGGTAGTAGCTGAAGGTAGATACCGAGAGCAGTTGTTTTATGCTACCCAAATATTGGCCAAGCATGATGAACAATATATGCCACCTGAAGTAGCAGAATCCCTAAAAAAGTCTGGCAAATGGAAAGGACCAGTTGAATTAGAAAAATAAAAATATAATTAATAAGGGATAGGGTAAGGTACTTTTACTATGTTAGTTGAAATAGGTCATTTTGCGCTTGTATTAGCTCTAAGTATGTCCTTTGTGCAGGGCACCTTGCCCATTATTGGTGCTCACTACAACAAACAATCTTGGATGGCTCTAGCCCGGCCAACAGCTTTATTACAACTAATGCTGATCCTTATTTCTTTTGTTGCCCTAACAATTGCCTTCCTTGGCTCAGACTTTTCGCTAAAAATAGTGGTAAATAACTCACATACATTAAAACCACTTTTATACAAGATTAGTGGTGTCTGGGGTAATCACGAAGGTTCTATGTTGTTGTGGGTTCTAATACTAGCAATTTACGGGGGTGCCATAGCGACCTGGGGTAAAAATCTGCGCCCAGCCTTAAGGGCTAGGGTACTTAGTATCCAGGGATTATTAGGTTTTGGATTTATGTTATTTATCCTATTCACCTCAAACCCATTTGATCGCATATCACCTGCCCCAATCAATGGACAAGACCTCAACCCCCTATTACAAGACCCCGGTCTAGCATTTCATCCTCCTCTCCTCTACTTAGGGTATGTCGGTTTATCAACAACCTTTTCCTTTGCCGTAGCTGCTCTAATAGAAGGCAAGGTAGATCCCGTTTGGGCTAGGTGGGTTAGACCTTGGGCTTTGGTAGCCTGGGGTTTTCTTACAAGTGGAATAGTCTTGGGGTCTTGGTGGGCGTATTATGAGCTTGGATGGGGAGGGTGGTGGTTTTGGGACCCTGTAGAAAATGCTTCTTTTATGCCGTGGTTAGCCGCAACCGCTCTGCTCCACTCTGCTATTGTGTTGGAGAAACGTGATACCCTTAAAAGTTGGACAGTTTTTTTAGCAATAATTGCATTTGCTTTAAGTATACTGGGGACTTTTATTGTTAGATCTGGTGTTATTACCTCTGTTCACGCTTTCGCTTCTGACCCAGGTCGTGGAGTTTTTATACTCGCGTTGCTAGTTATTACGATTGGAACAGCATTTGTGCTTTTTGGATGGCGCGCACCATTACTCAAAGGCTCGAATTTATTTCAACCTATTTCGAGAGAGGGTGGTCTTTTAATAAATAATTTTTTGCTTACTGTCGCCTCAGCATCCATATTATTGGGAACTCTCTACCCATTATTCATAGATGTCTTGGAACTTGGTAAAATCTCGGTAGGTGCACCATACTTTAATGCAGTTTTTGTGCCTTTAATGACGCCAATGATTCTGATTATGGGTCTGGCTCCTTTCATGACCTGGAAAAGGGCAGATATATTAGTCGGGATGTCAAAACTTAAAATTGCTGGTATTTTATCAATATTAGTTTTCATAGGTGTTTGGTTTATCAAGGATAAGGCAACAGTTCTTGCATCGTTTGGCATTGGAGTTTCAGCCTGGCTATTCCTGGCCACACTAAGCGAACTTAAAAATCGAATTAATTTATTTGGGATTCCATTTAAGGAGTCAATTAATAAGCTTTTGAGACAACCAAGGGGCAGTTGGGGTATGACCTTGGCACACTCAGGTCTAGCTATTGCTGTAGCTGGAATGACTGCTTCCAGTGCTTGGAAAGTAGAGTCCATTCAAAATATGAATACTGGTAATAGCATAAATGTGGCTGGTTATGAGTTTAAACTTGAGGATGTAAGACAGGTTCGAGGTCCAAATTATTTGGCAACCAGAGGTATTTTTGCTGTCAGCAAACATAATTCTAATAAAATAATAATGAAACCAGAAAAAAGAATTTATGCTGTGAGTCAGCAACCCACCACCGAGGCGGCAATTGAACCTACACTGTTGGGGGACTTGTATATTGTAATAGGAGACAAAAACAAGGATGGAAGCTACATCACCAGAATATATTTTAATCCCTTAGTACCTTGGATGTGGTTTGGTGCTATCCTAATGGTATTAGGTTCGATCGTTAGCCTAACAGACAGAAGGTATAGAATTGGAGCTCCATCCTCGAGAAAAATGCTAAGACAATCAACTTCCGATCCTGTTGAGTCAATTAACACATGAAGCCAGTATATTTTTTGCCAGCCATAGGTTTTGTAATAGTTGTAATCTACTTGGTAAAAGGCCTTGAACTAGCGCAGGAAAGGGCCCCCAGCTTTATACCCTCAGTCCTAATCAATACCCCAGTAACCAATTTTAACCTAGACGCTATCTCGGGGCAACAGAGGGGTCTCTCATATTCTGACTTAATTGGCAAAGTATCCATCGTTAATGTTTTTGCTTCTTGGTGCGAAGCTTGCAAATTTGAACACAAAATGCTGATGAGAATAAAAACAAACGGCCGTATACCAATTTATGGAATCAATTGGAAAGAAAAGGATAGAAGTTCTGGCCCTGCCTGGTTGAGGAGATATGGAAACCCATATAGACTAATTGGTGATGATCCCAACAGCGTGGGTGCCATAGCATTTGGCGTAACTAAGGCTCCAGAGTCTTTTGTTATTGATAGAAAAGGCTTTATTAGACTAAAACGAACCGGTCCAATCACCCCTGAATACTGGGAAAATAAGATGTTGCCAACAATTGAGAGGCTTATCAATCAGTGAATATGTATTCAAGATTACTAATACTAATTATAGCTAGTTTTTTTATGACAACGACCTTCGAGGTTCTTGCTACCGATCCCCATGAAATTATGGTCGATAAAACTCTGGAAAAAAGAGCGAGGGCAATAAACAAGGAACTTAGATGTGTGGTATGCCAAAATCAATCAATTGACGACTCAGATGCACCTTTAGCAAAAGATCTTAGAATGTTAGTAAGAGCAAATTTGATAGAGGGAAAAACGGATCAAGAAGTTATTGATTATGTTGTTTCAAGATATGGTGACTTTGTCTTATTAAAGCCACCTGTGAAGGGCGCCACTATTCCATTATGGTTAGGACCAATATTATTCTTTATCATCGGAATGATTGCTATTGTTAGACATTTTAAGAAGCAGAAAAAAGGTAGGTAGGGTTTGGTTTTATGGGTCTCCGTGGGAGTATTAATTTCTATCGCACTATTAACAGTCATTATTACTCTTCTGAAAAATATATCTGAAGAAAACTTGGATTACGAAGAAGTCGTGTATCTTGACCAACTAGGCGAGATCGAAAAAGATTTGATGAAAGGCAATCTTAATTTAAGTGAAAAAGAGGAAATATACTCAGAACTAGAAAAGAGAGCTAAATCAAGAAAGACTGATAATTCAAAACAATCCCAAAAATTTAACAATCCTATATTTGATCAATCTGTCCTTATAGCTCTAATAATTCTTCTCCCTGCCTCAGCTTTAGCAATTTATGGGTTCCTTGGATCTCCAACAATGGCAGATCAACCCTATGAAGAACGTGCTCTTGCAAAAGAAAAAAGGGTTAATCAAAGTCGCCAGATTAATACTAATGGGATGAACTCACTCGATCAACTAGCAGAGAATCTAGCTAGAAAAATGATGGAAAACCCCGAAAAATTAGAAGGATGGATATTGCTTGGTAGAACATATACAACACTTAACCGTTGGTCTGATGCATCCGCCTCTTTCAAGAAAGCCTACAAATTATCGCCAACTCACCCAGATTTAGCTGGATCCCTTGCGGAGGCGCTTTATATGGCTGATAATTCAACTTTCTCCAGTTACACATTAGGCGTGCTATCAAAGGCTTTAAAAGATAACCCTGTGGACCCCAAGCCATTATTTTATTGGGGTTTGGCGAAATCTAAGAGAGGTAAACACCAAGAAGCCTTTGATACTTGGTCAAAACTAAAACTAATTTCACCAAAGAATGCTATTTGGATGCCAACTCTTAATCAAAAAATAATGGAAACAGCCAAAATACTTGGGATCGAGCTAGAAAGTAGAAATTCTCTGCAAGATAAAAAAACAACTAAAAAGTTAGGGCCTCAAGATAATGCAGAAAGAACTATTCCTGGACCAAGTCGCGAAGATATTGAAGCTGCCAACCAAATGAGCAGCGAAGAACGTATGGACTTTATAAGATCTATGGTGGAGAGATTAGCTGGGCGCCTCGAAGAAAATCCCAATGATTTAAATGGTTGGCGAAGACTTTTAAGGGCATACAGAGTATTGGGCGAAAAAGAGAAAGCTCAGATGGTGCTAAAAAGAATAAAAAAACTAGAAAACAAATAGGTTGTACAGTTCTAAATTGAGAGTATTAGAGGGGAGATTACTTTATTATGAATATCTCAAATATAGATCACATAGGAATACGAGTTACAGAAAAGAAGGCGGCTTTAGATTTTTATAAAATATTGGGTTTCCAGCTCGAGCAGGAAGTTGACTTTGATGCCGTTATAATAATGAAAAATAAGAGTGGGGTTGAAATAAATCTAATAAATAATGGGAAAGACATTAGTAACGGGAAAAATATTTTAATGGATGTGCCCGAAAAACACCCTGGTTTTACCCATGTAGCATTTGGTGTAGAATCGGTACTTCATGTTATGGAAGTCTTAGAAAAAAATAACATACCCATTAGTCAAGGTCCTGTTACCTTCGGTCGCGATGGTCATGTTTCTATTTTTATTAGAGACCCAGACCGAAATACGATTGAATTGAGGGGTAGAGTTGAGGATGAAAGCAAAATACCGGGCTTAACTTTTTATGATCCCAAAGGTTAAGTGATTTTTGAGAAGAACATATTACCGGAAACGTGGCACCACAAACTGTTTAGAGATCTAAATTCTAATGTCTGAATCATATAGGAAACAGCTCCGTTTTTATTTCTTATCTGCTGCACCGTCTCTATTTTTTTTGGTTGGAATATTTATTCCCAAGGGCTCAGTAATATTATTATCCCTTGCTGGTATAATGGTAATTACTGGTACAAAGAAGTCAGAATGGAAGACACTTTTTAGGTTAAATGCATCCTGGAACACTATTGCGCTCTTTATATGTCTTTCAACGGTAAGTGCCATATGGTCCTTAACACCCGCAAATACTCTCTACAAAGTTCTACCCCTCATAGCTATGGGACTATTAGCATTAATTGTAGTTAATTTTTCTATGTCTTTGATTAATGATGAAATAAAAGCGTTAAAAAAAGGAATTATTTTCGGCGGCTTTCTAGGCTTCATATTACTTGGTCTTGAGCTAACTGGAGAAGCCTTAATAAGTCGATTTTTAATAACAAGTTTTAGTGTGTTTTCCACTAATACATATGAAATGGTCCATATAAAAAAGACTCTAAATAGCGGAGTAACTATCGCTTCCCTATTTTTTTGGCCCTGGCTTTTTGTAGTGTGGGCAAAATTCAAATATTATATATCGATCCCAATACTAACGGGCTCTGTTGTGGTAATCCTATTGGGTGCCAATGATGCCCCTTTTTTTGCCGTAACTGCGGGCCTCCTATCTAGCGCAATTCTTGTATTAAAACCAAAAATAGGGCGTGGTGTTTTAACAATACTTGTATTAATTGCCATTTTTATTGCCCCCCTTGCACCAAAACATTTATTCTCATTCGCAGACTCTGATAAAGGTAGGTTTGTAGGTCCCTCAACTTTTGTAACCTTTGATAAGGGAATAATACCAATACCTAACGCTTGGTATCACCGTTTGACGGTTTGGAAAGTTACGAGTGAGAGAATTGAGCAAAAACCCTTTTTAGGTTATGGCTATGATACCTCGAGAGCTTTATACAAGAAAGGTGACGAGATTAGATATCAAAGATACGACAAAAGTGGAAATCTAATTGTTGGTATCATAAGCGAGCCTATTCCACTTCACCCTCACAACGTAGTTCTTCAAATTTGGTTAGAGTTGGGAATTGCTGGCGCAATATTTTTAGCAACTCTTCTTTTTTTTCTTATTAAGTCCATTTTTGGTGAAAACCTTACTAAACGAGATAGATTCGCTGGGATCGGTATCCTGATTACTATATTTAGTATTAATCTAATAAGCTATGGTGCATGGCAGAACTGGTGGCTTGGAACTCAGATAATGGTGATTTTCATATTTACTTGTTTAGTTTTCAATCAAGCCAAAAAAGCTGTTCATTAATAACTCTTTACCCCATTGACAATGTAGAAAACAATAGCGCTGATAGGATTCACCTAATCTCAAGTAGCGAATATGAATATAGTTGTTCTACTTATAAAAGAATCTGTCTTGCTTAGTTTAATTCTCATAGGTAACTTTGGCCTTTGAACATCTAGAGATGGATATAAATCAATGAATGCTTTTATTTGGCTTATAGATACCCTCCTGGATCTTTATATGTGGTGCATAATTATTTCAGCTGTTCTGAGTTGGCTTAATTATGGAGGAATAATCAACCCCTCCAATCGCTTTGTATACTTGGTTGGAGACTTTTTATACCGCATAACTGAGCCAACTTTAAGAATAGTACGTAGATGGATCCCTAATCTGGGTGGCATTGACATATCCCCAGTTATTGTAATTCTTTTAATAGCTTTCTTTAGAAAATTACTTTGGGATAACTTCGGACCCTATTAGCGAACACATGTCAGAGGCAAATATAATCGACGGCAAAGCAATAGCTGAAAAATTCAGAAATAAGATTGCTGATGATGTTAGACAACTCAAAAATATACATAATTTAACACCGGGATTAGCTGTAGTTCTAGTAGGATCAGACCCGGCAAGTGAGGTGTACGTAAATAATAAACAAAAAATGACGACTGCAGCTGGCATGAAGAGTTTTGAACATAAATTACCTGGTGACACTACACAAAAGGAACTTCTAACCTTGATCGATGGCCTAAATACTGACCCAAATATTCATGGAATACTTGTACAACTTCCATTGCCGGAACAAATCAATGCCAATATTATTCTAGCTGAGGTTGACGCAAAAAAGGATGTGGACGGGTTTCACGTTTTAAATGTTGGTAAATTATTTGTTGGCGCGCCCTCCTTGGTTCCTTGCACACCTCTTGGCTGCTTAACTCTTATAAAAACCGAGTTAGGGAACAATTTATCAGGAAAAAAAGCCGTCATACTTGGCAGGTCCAATATCGTTGGCAAACCAATGGCTGCATTATTATTGGAGGAAAACTGCACTGTTACAATCGTACATTCAAAAACTTCTAACATGCAAGATGAGTGCCGACAGGCAGATATTTTGGTTGTCGCAGTTGGAAAGCCTAATTTTGTGAAAAAGAATTGGGTTAAAGAGGGGGCGGTCGTGATAGACGTTGGCATTAACCGAACAAACGACAAAACTGAGGGTAAAGGAAAATTAGTGGGTGATGTTGACTACGAAGGAGTTAAGAGTGTTGCTGCTTCTATCACTCCTGTGCCTGGTGGTGTTGGTCCAATGACGATTGCCTGCCTTCTACAAAATACTGTTACAGCTGCATGCCTGCAAAATGATATAGAACTTCCTATCCAGCAATAAACTATACCCAATCTAATATTGCATGGTAAATTGCGCGCATACCCATTGCCTCGCCGCCCTCAGGCCTACCTATCCGATTGTTTGTGTTCCAAGCCATGAGATCTATGTGAGCCCAAGGGATCTGTGTCCCTACGAATTCCTGAAGAAACAAAGCCGCAGTGATTGCCCCCCCAAAACCCGTTTCCGGTGAATTGGTTAGATCTCCAACCTTCCCCAAAATATGCCGACGATAATCAGGCCATAACGGCAAACGCCATAGAGGGTCCTGTTGAGTTTTTCCAGAACCAACAATACATTCTGCCAACCTATCATTATTTGAAAACAATGCCGGTACTTCTGTACCTAAGGCTACTCTTGCTGCACCAGTCAATGTAGCAAAATCTATGACCAGAGAGGGCTTTCGACTGACAGCCTCTGTTAAAGCATCCGCTAATATTACACGCCCCTCTGCATCTGTATGCCCAATTTCTATCGTTTTTCCAGATCTAGACTTGATTACATCAAGGGGTCTGATTGAATTTCCCGATATACTATTCTCAACTACTGGTATTAATACTCTGAGTTTTATCGGCGCCTTAAGTCCCATTATCATAGATGCCAAACCTAACACATGTGCAGCACCCCCCATATCTTTCTTCATTAATTTCATCCCGGATGCGGGCTTGATATTTAAACCACCCGTATCGAAACAGACGCCCTTACCGACTAGTACTACTTCTGGCTTTTTTTGATTTCCCCAATTGATATCAATTATTCTTGGCAAATCTTCACTCGATCTTCCTATAGCATGTATTGCTGGAAAATTAGCTGAAAGCAACTTATCACCCTTTATGACTTTAATCTTGGCGTTGTGTCTCCCGGCTAAAGCACGCGATGCTTTTTCGAGGTCGCTTGGACCCATATCCTCAGTTGGAGTATTTATTAGGTCTCTTACCAAAAAAGTAGCGCTGACTGTCTCCATAATTTTTCGTCGATCATGCCTTGGTGGTATATATAGTTTTGTCTGGATTGGTTCTCGCTTCTTATATTTTTCAAAACTGTAAGACCCTAGTGCCCAGCCAAGAATTGCTTTATCCAGATCACTTTGTTTACTTAAATTTGAAAATACATACTTCCCCTTTGGTAATTTCATTGCCAATGAACCTGTATCCCAAACCTCTATTGGGTTTGAACCACCAACCACTACTTTCCCCAAGTTTCCATTTTTTTCAGGCACTAGACAAATTTCCCCCTGCACGCCCGAAAATTTTGATGAATTTAGCCAACGTTTAGTTGTCTCTGACTGACCTGATATCCAACCTTTTAAGTTATTTTTAGTCACAAAAAATATTGGAATTGCTTTACTGCGGGTAGTTGAAAATAATTGCATTAAAATTTACTCTCTTTTTTCTATAGTTCTATAACGATCTACTTTACTTCTTCGGCACCACCAAGACTTGATCTCTAGCAACCCCTTTAAGCACTATCTCGTAAGCCTCCCCCACCCGATCCAAAGTAAATTTATTATCCTCAACAATAGAATAAGGCCTATAATTACCGGTAACAAATCCATGAAATATTGCATCCATCATTCCAGCTGACGCGACGTGATCATAAGCTAAATTACTTACGCCCACTAATTTATAATTACCTCTATAAAATGATTTTAGGTTGATCGTATTTTCCTCTTGGAATGTAGATATGATTATTTGGGCTCCTTCACTAGCTAAGCACTTACTCGCTACCTCAAAATAAGGACTGCCCACAGAATTCATAATTATATCAGCCCCACTTCCGTTCGTTCGGTTCATAATTGCTTCTAGCAAATCCTCTTCCTCGGATAAGTTAACGACGTCAACTGGTGAGCTAGTATAACCAATATAATCTTTGCGACTGCGTTCAACAGCAATCACCTGGGCTCCTACAGCAGATGCCAACTGAACAGAGGCCTGTCCAACATTCCCATTGGCTCCCAAAACAACTACTTTTTGCCCTTTCCTTACATTTACTCCCCTTACCATGCCCAGCCACGCACAGGTCCAGGAAACTCCAATAGTAGCCGCTTCAAACATTGAAATATTAGCAGGCTTTTCTCTAATAGACCCGGCCTCTACAATCACGTATTCACCGTGACTGCCATCTCTGCTCATTCCCAGATCACCTCCAGTGCCCCAAACCTCCTTACCAATCAGCTCGGCATCTCCGTCAACGACTATTCCGGAATAATTTCTACCCGGGGTCCTGGGCCATTTTAGATCTGGCATAACCCCAAGAACTGCCTTTACATCTGATGGGTTCACACTGCTAGCATGCACCTCAATAAGACACTCGCTCTCAGCTAATTTGGGTAAATCTATTTTAACTAAGTCATAGTCTAGATTATCAGAATTCTCTGATGCTTTAGCTACCCGAATTGAGTGCACAAGAGCCCCCTATTTACAACAATAAAACCTAGCTAAATTGACATACTTTTAGGGTTAGTAAAGACGTCAAATATAGAAATTATACGCCCAGCTAAATTTTAACATCAAAGACCTTTTAACCACTCAATTATTTTTTCACTGCCATTTTCGCCAACGTCGCCATGACCACCTTGTACTTCTATATATTTCGATTTGGGGTTTTTTGGTGCTTTAGCAAAAATTTTGGGACCAATTCCCTTTTCTGTAATTATATCACTGCTACCGACTATCCACAAAAATGGAAGTTCCGGAGGAAGTTGTGCGGTATTTTTTATCATTACAGCTTTCCCTTCTGGACTAAAAAAACTGAGATAAGCTGAAGCTTTTATGGATAGCGTTTTGTGAACACCCTGATTGATATCCTGTAATTCCAAAATATCTCCTCCCTTACCTTCCGAAACTGCCTCCTTTGCCTTACTAACTGAACCGGCAAAATTACTTGACATAAATTCCCCTCCTGGGACATGGCCAGGCGCCATGGCTACAATACCAGACAGACCATCAAATATAACCCCGGCCCTAATTGCCATGTTTGCACCAAGGGACTTACCCAAAACGACAATTTTCTTTGCACCACGCCTTTTTAATCGTTCAATTCTAGGCAAAACACACTGTTTTAAAGCTTCGTCAACTGCAAGATCATATTTTCTTAATTTTGACCAAGCACAATGAGGAGATTCAACCAAAACGCCCCCCTTATGCAGTGTAAAATCAACCAAACGCAAGTCATTAGCCTTATGACCAACTATTGTTTTGTCCCCAGAACACCTCCATGGACCCCTTCCACACTTATTTTGGAATTTTTTCTTAAAGATGTGTAACTTACCGACCTCCTTCCAGTACCCTTCATGCTTAGTGGGCATCGACCATTTAGGGTGAAGTGAAATCACCCCAATTGTTTCCGAGTAAGACTTATTTGGAACAACAAAGATAAACAAAATAAATGCCATTAAAAATATTCGAATATTCATATTTTCCTCCCCAAAAAATTTAAATATTACTTTTATTCTTAACCCAATTTTCATACTAGATTGAAGATACCTTATGAGTCAAAACTCTATCCTCCGGACTTTACCGATGCAACTGCTGACACCCCCACAGTTCCGTCAGATTTTAGAACCCATAAATCCAAATTCTTTTTTTCTTTGGAACCACA
>PTLG01000140.1 GCA_002937995.1 Alphaproteobacteria bacterium MarineAlpha3_Bin7
AAGCTGCTGCAAAAGAGATGAGAAAGTAGGGTATAAGAATGTACGATTTTAAATATCAACGAGCGAGCTCTCAAGCTGACGCTAAAGAAAAATTCTCAACTGCGGATGACCCAAGATATCTAGCGGGAGGTATGACCCTTGTCCCAGTTCTTAAGCAGAGATTGGATAATCCCTCTGATATAGTCGATCTCAGTGACTTGGACGATCTAAAGGAAATAACCAAAGAAGGCGATGGTATACGAGTTGGTGCTATGTGCTCCCATCATAATGTAAATATTTCAGAGTTGGTAATTAAGGAAATTCCAGCATTAGCTAAATTGGCGGGAACAATAGGCGATCCAATGGTTAGAAACCGCGGTACAATTGGCGGCTCCTTGGCAAATAACGATCCTGCAGCAAGTTATCCATCTGCAGTCTTAGGACTTAATGCAAGCATTACAACTGACAAGAGAACTATTAATGCCGATGATTTTTTTCTGGGAATGTTTGAAACCGCTTTAGAGGAAGGAGAATTAATAACTAGCGTACTTTTCCCTATACCAGAAATAGCTGGTTATCAACATTTTCCCAACCCAGCAAGTAGATACCCAATTGTAGGTGCTTTTGTTGCTAAAACCGCTGGTAAAGTTAGAGTCGGAATTACTGGAGCAGGACCTTGCGCATATAGGGAAACTCAATTCGAGGAAGCTTGGGCAGACGGTAGTCTGGATCCACAAAAAATTATAGATATTAAATTGCCTTCAGACGGTCTAAATTCAGATATTCATGCTTCCGCTGAATATAGGGCGCATTTAGTTAATGTAATGGCGAGGAGAGCAATCTCTTAGACGTTTGCATTTTTGGCTAAGCAGAACAGCAAAAGATGGATAAATGGCCAATATGGAATCCGAAAATGTAATATCTACGGCTGTTAACTGGATATCTCAAGGGAAGAAAGTTGCACTTGCTACAGTTGTGGGAACATGGGGATCCTCTCCAAGACCAGCTGGCAGTCATTTAATCGTTGATAGTAAATCTAACTTTGTAGGATCTGTATCTGGTGGTTGTATTGAGGGAGCAGTAATAACTGAGGCGCTTGAGACTATATCTGATGGGCAAGTACGTTTGTTGGAATTTGGAGTTACAAATGAACAGGCCTGGGACGTAGGTCTTGCCTGTGGAGGAAACATCCGACTGTTTGTTGAAAGTATAACAGACCCTAAGGAATTAGAACTGATTGCTGATACGCGGCCTCTAACCGTAGTGACAGAGCTTTCCAGCGGTAAAAAACGCCTATTAAATGCTAATGATAGCTTGACCGACGACCTTCAATTTTCAGATGCTCTAGATAAGAGTATCCAAGAAGTTGTAAGGAATGATATTAGTAGATTAATTTCGGTAGAGGGTAACGAGTACTTTGTTGAACTTCTAAACTTACCCCTAAGAATGATTATTGTTGGCGCTGTTCATATATCCCAAGCTCTTGTCGGTATTGCTAAAAGTGCTGGATTCGAGGTTTCTGTTATTGACCCACGAGGCTCATTTGCCACAAAAACCAGATTTCCGGATGTAACACTTATAGATGAATGGCCTGATGATGCGGTTAAAACATTAAAACCAGATGATAGAACAGCTTTAGTTACGCTAACTCATGACCCAAAATTAGATGATCCAGCGCTCGAGGCGGCATTAGTATCAGATTGTTTTTATATTGGATCTCTTGGAAGCAAAAAAACACACTCTGCACGCGTGGAAAGACTTCTGAGCAATGGCTTCACAGATAAACAAATAAACAGAATAAATGCACCAATTGGCCTTGATATTGGAGCCAAATCGCCGTCAGAGATAGCAGTCTCTATTTTAGCTGAAGTAATATCAGCTAAATATAATAAAGTACTTTAGTATATGAAATTTGGAAAAGTACCCACTAAAAATGCTTCCGGCAGTGTGTTAGCTCATACAACACATTCAAAGAGTCGAATATATAAAAAAGGCCATACAATAAACGACGAAGATGTTAATACTCTGCTATTGGATGGCATAGATGAAATTACTGTAGCAACACTAGAACCTTATGACATAAGTGAAAATGAAGCAGCAAGTCAGATAAGCAAGTCTCTAGCAGGCAGTAATATTAAAGTTACAAATGCATTCACAGGAAGAGCTAATTTAGTAGCAGATAAATCTGGCCTAGTAATTTTTGAGCAAGAAACACTGCACAAAATTAATTTAGTCGATCAATCTATTACGGTCGCTACACTGCAACCCTATGACAGAGTTGAACCAGGCCAATTAATTGCAACTATTAAAATTATTCCATTAGCAATTTCTAAGCAACTATTAGAAAAAGTTATGGAACTTATCAGTTCTTCTGGGTCGCTAGTATCAGTAGCTCCTTTTGTTAAAAAAAGAATATCTCTTATACTAACCCAACTTTCGGGAACAAAAGATAGCGTCCTAAAAAAAACGAAAGCAAACGTAATTGAGAGAATTTCCTCGCTAGGCTGTGAAGAACTAGAAACCGTTATTATTCCCCACGATGAAAATACTGTAACCAGTTCTATAAAAACCCTGGCCAAAAAAAGTGATATTATTCTTATGTCTGGTGCATCAGCAGTCGTTGATTCAGGTGACGTCTTGCCAAACGGATTGGTATTGGCAGGAGGAAAACTGCATCATTTTGGTATGCCGGTAGATCCAGGGAATTTACTCTTTACAGGTACATATAACGAAATACCAGTTATTGGAATGCCGGGGTGTGCAAGATCTCCACAACTTAATGGTTTTGATTGGGTCCTTTGGAGACTAATTGCAGATCTGCAAGTAACTTCGAAGGACATTATGATGATGGGTGTTGGAGGTCTATTGAAGGAAACCATTAATAGAGGGCAACCAAGAGAAAATAACCAAACTCCCAAATTAAATTCAGGTATGGAGGCCAAAATTGTTGGATTAGTATTAGCCGCTGGAAGCTCCAAAAGAATGGGTGACACAAATAAACTAATAGCAGAAGTTAAGGGCAAGCCAATGCTAAATCATATATTGGATGCTTTAAGATCAACGAATCTTCAAGATGTATTGGTTGTCACTGGCTATCAAAATAGAAAAGTAGAGGAAGTGATTGAAAATAAAAAGGCTAAGATTATTTATAACCCGGACCACAAAAAAGGATTAAGCTCTTCGCTTAAAAAGGGGCTTGATGCATTACCTAAAAATACCGATGGTATTCTAGTTTGCCTTGGAGACATGCCTCTAATAACAGCCCAAATTATTGAGAAACTAATACTATCTTTTGACCCCGTTGAAGGAAGATCAATTTGTATACCAGTGGTAGGAAGGAAAAGAGGAAATCCCGTATTGTGGAGTAGCAAATTCTTCCCAGAAATTAAAAAGATAAGCGGAGACATTGGAGCCAAAACATTGTTGGATACATATTCTGACGAAGTTTACGAGGTCCCTATTAACCAGGATGAGATACTTATTGATATTGACACTCCAGAGAGTTTAGATTCTATAAATAATGCTAAATAATCTCTACACTTGGACAAGTTCAGATACTGATATCCATTCTTTCTCCAAGATTTGCTAATCTAATATCAACAATTTTTGATGTATTCTCATAGTTATATGTTACGGATTTAGGACCAAGGCTCTCTTCTGCCCTGTCTTTTACCTCATTATAATCAAATTCACCAATGCTACTCGCTGCTATTCTTGAAGTGTGATATTTGGTACTACCTGTGAGATTTTTACTTCCCGAAGGGCGAAACCTTTTGCCAGTCTTATGTTCTCTATCCTGCTTTGTTTCAACCCTTTCCCGCTCAAGATCGCTATCATAGTAATAGGTATTACCTTGATCAGCTATACCTTGATATTGATCAACATCCTCAACTAATAAGTCTTCGTTCACTGGTATAGGGGAAAGTCTTGCTAATTTACTTACACTAGCAGCACTACTCAATACCGGAAGACGGTTTGTACTAGCCAATATTCCCCCCAGAAAAATGGCAGTTATATTAATGATTTATTAATAAATAAAAATCGGGAAAACGTCAATCGGTGTCATGAAAGTGCACAATAGTCACAAAGGAAATTGAGTTTTGTACTTTACAAATTTAAGGGATGTTATGACTAAGTTAGACTAGAATAAATCTTCCAGCTACCTTCTAGTCTGCAGGCCTTGGCATTTGCCCTACCTACATTCTTACCTGATGCAATGGTTGCAACAAAGTCTCTGCATAGGCTTCCACCGGATACAAGATAACTCCTGGTTGGTTGCAAGGTGCCCGCCACTCCAGTCTTTGGGTTAACCCAATTATAAATTTGACCGTCACCAGTTTCTTCCATTGCCTGACCCGTTGACTTTTCAAAAAAGCTAACATCCCCTGGTGCTAAATCTTTCAGGACAGAGTAGTACCCCGTGGCACCTCCCACTGTGGCCCCGATTATAGTAAATACGAGGGCACCAGCACCTCCACCAAATCTTGAACCAACAAAACCACCAACCATGGCCCCTGAAACCGCACCCCCTAGACTACCAACCTGTTTCGGGGTTGGTGCCTTAAAATTTTCGCAACCACCAATAAAAATTAGAAATAATATTACAGTTATAATTCGCAACTGTTGATCCACCCTTTGTGTTTACACATTATATGAATGTTTTGGTTAACAGAATTATAACTTTCTTTTTGAATTAACAATTTACAGCTATTTACTCTCACATAGATATTGTGCGCCCGTTGGAGTGGAAATTGGACAAAACAGGGTATCATGACCGATAAAACGTGGATATTTATTAACCTTTGCGCATTCCTTTTCGGCTAATAAAGTAATTTTTTTACTTGTAGCCGAAATTTTCGAATAACAGATTCTTACTTTAGTAATATTAATCTTTTTTTTCCCAAAAGTTGGTGCGTCCCTATTAAATTCCTGCTGATAATGTACAAAAGGTTCCCTTGGAGTACACCCCACGCAAAAAACCAAAGCTATTGTGAAACAAATAGCATACCTGTTGGTCAGACTTAACATTTTAAAGATTCCTTAGAGAGTCTAATGATTTTTAAATACCTAAAATTAAACCACCCGGCCTCGAATTTGCGGAGACTCGGCACTATACCTATAAGAACGAAATACGGCGTTGGAATCCGCCCTACTCTGCTCACTTCCATACCAAGGGTTTATATATTCCCATACTACTTCTCTATCTCTAGTAACTTCAAAAATTCGTCCTGTTAACCCCTCACAAATTAGAGTGTTACCTGAGTCTAATCGCTGACATCCACTTATATTTGGACTAAAAAAATTCCAATTTGGTGTGTCCTCATAAAACCAGGCCTCCTCCTGTGTTTCTGGATTTATTTCAATAACCCTTGAGTATAATACACCCTGAGGAACATGGATCCCATTTGCAAAAAACAAAATATTACCATTTTTGAGCATCTCTGCATCATGCTGCTGCCCCCAATTATCGTCACGATGGCTCCACTTGACTTGTTTAGTTGCTTTATCAATTATCAATAACGTACTAATTCGCCGAAAACTCAGTAATATATTTCCATCTTGTAACTCTGAACAAGAATTGCAATGGGCAAACTCATTTCTCTGGCTCATGATATGCAATGGATAGTTTTCTATCTTTAAATCTGAGTGGATATGCCATTCCCATACTATTTTTCCAGTGGGATCCACTTCTTTAAGAAAATCTCCCCATATTACACCCTTTTCATCCTCAGTATCAACAACGCCTCCCTTTACTATGCTGGCCTTTGCCTTGGGTATTTCCTCCCATCCGATATAGAGGGTATTACCATTTCTAAGTCGCCTAAAATCATGATGCTGGGAATGATCAATGTATTCCCACAATACTTCCCCTTCCCAGCTTAATTCTCTAATTATCCCCCCCTTACCTCCTGCGGGTTTTGGTCCGAGGTCAGTTTGCCCTGACCACAAAAGATTTCCATTATCCAAAAGATAAGCGTATTTCCCTGGAACTAGATCCGTATCCCATTGGTGAACAACTTCGCCATCCATATCTATCAAATAGACCCCGGTAGCAAACATTGGAGAGACAATAGTGAATCCAGGTGTCGCCTTATCAGTATTGCGATTAATTAAACCTACTGTAGTATGTCGCATGACCTACATTTCTAAGGATTTGTTATTAGTCTGTAAACCACAAGAGTGTATTCGAAAGCGATGGCAAATAAAAAGCTTGTTTTGTCTGTATTGGACCAAACGCCCGTAAGAGAAGGTGGTAGCGCCTCTAAATCCATCCAGGAGAGTCTAGAGCTCGCAAAAACCTGTGATATGTTGGGTTATAGAAGATATTGGTTCGCAGAGCATCACGCCAGCCCATCATTAGCAGGACCGGCACCTGAAATAATGATAACAAGAATAGCTGCGGCCACTAAAAATATAAGAGTAGGGTCTGGTGGCGTCATGTTAGGGCACTATAGCCCTCTAAAAATAGCAGAAACCTTTAGTGTACTAGAAAACCTCTATCCGGGTAGGATTGACCTAGGTATTGGCCGGGCTCCTGGAAGTGATCAACTAACCGCTGCTGCTCTAGCATATGGTTCTGAAGTAGGTGTTGAATATTTCCCTACTAGGGTTGCTGATTTAATGGCATTTTTAACAAATGGAGAGCACCCTACGGAACTATTTAATAAAATAAAAATGAGCCCACAATCGGAGACATTACCCCAACTTTGGATGCTTGGCTCAAGCGATCAAAGTGCAATCAT
>PTLG01000141.1 GCA_002937995.1 Alphaproteobacteria bacterium MarineAlpha3_Bin7
GTTGGCCACCTCTCCAAAGTTATTACTTCTTGACGAGCCGATGGCGGGGATGGACTCGGAAGCTTCCGCTGAAATGGTTAATTATCTTAGAACATTGAAAGGGCAATATACAATTTTGCTCATTGAGCATGATATGGATGCTGTATTTGCCTTAGCAGACAGAATTACGGTGCTAGTTTATGGTAAATCTATTGCTTGTGGGAATCCTGAAGAGATCAGAGATAACGAAGACGTTCGAGCAGCCTATTTAGGTGCAGACTAATGGATGATTTGTTAAATGTTGAAAAAATAGAGAGTTCCTATGATAATTCTCAAGTCTTGTTTGGCATAACAATCAGAATTGGTGTGGGAGAAATGGTGACCTTGCTTGGGCGAAATGGAATGGGAAAAACTTCCACAATTCGTTCAATCATGGGTTTATTAAAACCTCATTCTGGTGAAATATATTTTAAAGGTAAAGCCGTAACAGGACACCCTTCCTATAAGGTGGCACAAGAAGGAATAGGGTTAGTGCCCGAGGGACGTCAGATATTTCCCAATTTAAGTGTAGTAGAAAATTTAGTTGCGACTGAAGCAAATCGCCTATCTAAGAGAGAGCCGTGGAGTGTTGGTAAGGTTTTTGAGTTGTTCCCGGCGCTAAAGGATCGTAAAAATCATATGGGTAACCAGTTGTCAGGGGGGGAACAGCAGATGTTGGCGATATCTCGGGCCTTAATGACAAACCCTGAACTACTGATTTTGGATGAGGCGACAGAGGGTCTTGCACCTTTAATACGTGCAGAGATTTGGAAGGTGTTAGAAACATTGAAGTCACAGAAGCAATCAATACTAGTAATAGACAAAAATATAGATGCATTATCGAGGATTGCGGATAGACATTATATTATCGAAAAAGGTTTGGTAGCCTGGTCAGGAACCTCTAAAGAACTGTCAGAAAATACAGTATTACAAGAGAGGTATCTTGGGGTTTAAATTGAAAGGTTTATATTCTACAGTTTTCATACTAATTTAATTTCTTAGCTTAAAACGTTGTATTTTACCTGTTGCTGTTTTTGGCAAATCATCAACGAAGTTTATCCATCTAGGATATTTATAACGTGCCAAACCGTCCTTACAATGGGCCAGTAAATCATCTGATAATCTATCAGAAGCTTCAGTAGGGTCATTTAATACAATAAATGCCTCTGGTTTTATCAAGTCATTGTCATCTGCTCTACCAACAACAGCTGCCTCAAGTACTTGAGGATGTTCGACTAGCTTATTTTCGATTTCAACTGGAGAACACCATATACCACCAACCTTTAACATGTCATCACTTCTTCCACAGCAGAAGAAGAACCCCTCTTCGTCTCGGTAGTATGTATCGCCTGTGTACATCCAATCTCCATGCAGGGATTCCGAGGTTTTTTCAGGATTTTGCCAGTATTCTTTTAGCAGAGAGTCACCTTTTATCATTAAATTCCCAGTTTCCCCATCTGGTACCTCATTCCCATTATCATCGACTATACGTCCCTCATATCCTGGTACAGGTTTGCCACTTGCTCCTGGCTTATAATCATCCTCTTTATTAGAAAGAAAGATATGTAAAATTTCTGTAGTACCAATTCCATCAAGGAGAGGTAGGCTTGTTTTTTCACGCCATCTTTTCAATAAGTCTGGTGGTAGCGCCTCTCCAGCAGAAATACATAATCTTATAGAAGAGAGGTCGACTTCTGTATTTTCTAGTAATTTTAACTGTGCAGCGTAAAGAGTAGGCACCCCGTAGTATATCGTTGGTTTATATTTCTCCACGATTTCATGCATATCACCAGGAGTAGGAGGGGCAGAAAATAAGATAGCCTCGCCACCTACCCAAAGTGGAAAAGTCATCGCATTACCTAAGCCATAAGCAAAAAATAACTTTGCAGCAGAAAAATTTATGTCCTTATTAGTCATATTTAGCGTTTCCACCGCATATCTTTGGCTTGTAATAACCATATCTTTGTGTGCGTGGATTACGCCCTTTGGATTTCCCGTTGAGCCTGATGAGTATAGCCAAAAACAGTCATCCTGGGGTTTGGTCTTTACAGGGTCAAGGGTGGTGCTTGCATCCGACATGTATTTTGCTATCGTACTTCCTGCACCCTCGGTACTTAAAATTATATCAAGATCTCCGTTATTTTCTGATAACGCTTTCTCTACCTCGGTACTATATTCTGGTGAATAAATAATTCCCCTGGCCGCAGAATCTTCAATCATAAAGGAATAATCTTTAGCTCTTAGGAGGGTATTTAAAGGGACTGGTATAATGCCAGCTTTTATTGCGCCCCAAAATACATAAAAAAACTCTGGCGCGTCTTTAATTATCATTAATACCCTATCCCCCCTTTTTAGACCTAGAGAAATTAGGGCATTTCCAGCTCTGTTGACGTGTTCGTGTAAGGTGGAGTAAGTTACTTCACCTCCCCCGTGTACGCGGATGGCTACTTTATCCCCAATACCATCTAAAATATGTTTATCAATAAACGGGACCGCAACATTAAAAGATTTAGAAAATCTGATATCTGCAATTTTTTCAGAAGGAGTTTCAATTGTAACAGTATTATCTTTCATTTGCTTAACCTATCACGCATAACACTGCCAAGATATTAATCACTGAAGTATTACGTATTCATACTCAATGTCTTTTCCCTGAATACCCCGGGACGGAGGAGCAATCCAGCCAGCCATTTTTCCCGGTTCTACTACTCTTTGCATAAGAGATTTAACAAATTCCCTATCTTTAGAGTTGGGCATCCAAGTATCTTTGTTTGCTGCAAATTCTTCAGCTGAAATTAAATTACCCTCCAGATCAAAATCGTTATCCTGAAAGGTTCCTATATTCCTATTAAATGCAATATGAGGCAAGGTCAGTTTAAAATCTACATTAGCTTTTTCAATGATTCTATTCCAGCGATCGACGCCTTTCTGGCAATCATCTCTGTAGTCATTTCTTAAACGTTCGTTTATTGCCGTCAGAGCGGATATTTCCGACATAATAACTTTTCCATTTTGGAGATCGGGTACCAGAAATCCATCATTATTTAATAGATGGTCATCTTCTATTTTATTTTCGTTATATCTACCCTTAAGACCCATAGAATAAAAATTGGCAGCATTTGTAGATTTTTCTTGGCCAAATAAATCAAGGCAAATGGAAAAATGAAAATTAATCCATTTTTGAATCATCGCTAGAGGTATGCCCCCATGGCGACCAACCTCTAGGGTGTCATGTTCAGCACTGAGCTGTGCACTGCGCTCAACTACGCGACCAACGCCACTTTCTCCAACAAACATATGATGCGCCTCTTCGGTTAGCATAAAGCGGCAAGATCTAGAAAGCGGGTCAAAACCTGACTCTGCAAGGGAGGTTAGTTGAAACTTACCGTCTCTATCTTGAAAAAAAGTAAACATGAAAAATGATAACCAATCCTCGGTTGGCACATTAAATGCCTCTAGAATTCTTGGTTTATCAACATCTCCTGAATGCCTGAGTAGCATTTCTTCTGCTTCCTCTCGTCCATCTCTTCCAAAATAGGCGTGCAATAGATATACCATTGCCCACAGATGGCGCCCTTCTTCTACATTTACCTGAAATAGGCTACGCAAATCATAATTCGAGGGACAAGACAATCCTAAATATCTTTGTTGTTCTACTGATGCAGGCTCGGTATCGCCTTGCGTTACAATTAGTCTCCGCAGTTCCGACCTATATTCTCCCGGAACCTCTTGCCAAACGTCTTGGCCCATGTGATTGCCGAAACCAATTTTTCTGTCTTTCTCTTTATCAGCTAGAAATATACCCCATCGATAGTCGGGCATTTTAACCATATCAAAATGTGCCCATCCTTTAGCACTTACATCAATTGCGGTCCTTAGAAACACTTCGTGATTAGAACTACTTTCTGGACCCATTTGGTCCCACCATCCAAGGAATGCTGGCTGCCATTTTTCAAGAGCTCTTTGAAGTCTTCTGTCTTCAGATAAATTTACATTATTTGGAATTTTTTCAGAATAGTCTATAGTACTCATGGGTTATACTCTCTTCTTATCAAAGTTAGCTTGTTTACCGGTCCCAAACAGGTTTAATGCACCTTCTTCTCCTACGGCATTTGGCCTTTGGAAAATCCAATTTTGCCAAGCGCTTAAACGTCCAAAAATTTTAGTTTCTAGGGTTTCGGGCCCCACAAACCGGAGGCTCGCCTCCATCCCTGTCAATGCGTCTGTAGAGTAACTTGCTCTTTCCTCAATGGCCAACCGTACTTCATCCTCCCAGTCAATATCATCTGGAATAAATGTGATTAACCCAAGTTCATCTGCCTCTTCTGCTTCGAGATCCCTACCCTTGACACTTTCTATTAATTCAACAGCTTGTTTATCATTCAAATGTCTTGTTTCTATCCTGGTCAACCCGTTACACATTGGCAGCGGGCCCAGATTCATGCCGGTAATACGCAATTTTGCAGGTGGAACGTTGGATCCTTCAAAAGAGCCGTCGAGCATATAGCTCCGATCAGATGATAATACAATTTCCAAAATCGTACCAGTAAAGCAACTTCCTGGTTCAATGAAACTCAGTAAGCTTCTTGACGATACATCTAATCTTTTGAGGGTTCGTTTAAGAAACAAGGTTATTTCTTTAATTAGCCAGTCTTCAGCATATTCAAGTAAAAGTTTATCCCCCGCTTCAATAAAATCTGCACTACCAGTCGCCTTAAAACCCCAAGTGCTAATCTCTGGTTCGTTTGTTCGCAAGTGCAAAATTAAATCATCTAGCTCTCTGGCTAATGCTAAATGCCAAAAAGCATCACCTAATTCATGTATCCCCTCCAAATTAGAGGGGGGGGCTTCTGAAGGCGCTAAAATTGTTATTTCTGCTAAAGCATGTTCTCTGTCTAAATCTACCGAGAGTGTTTTGTAATTTATTTCATTACCTACAATTTCTCTCTTTAAAGGCCTAAGTTTGATTCCAACTCCGTCGCTAGGTCTAGCAGAATTCTTTGCAAATTCTAACGCCCTTTCCTGAGCTGTTTCCAAAAGTTTTGACCGAGGTACTAGCTCATCAACTAACTTCCATTCCAAGGCTCTTTTGCCTTTTATCCCTTCGGCCAGGGTACAAAAAAAGTCAGCTCTATCTTTCCTTACGTGTCTCTTATCTACCACCCTAGTGAGGCCGCCCGTTCCTGGCAGTACAGCTAGAAGTGGGACTTCAGGTAAGGACACCGTGGATGCACCATCATCAATGAGCATTATGTAGTCGGCGGCCAAGGCCAATTCATACCCACCACCTGCGGCAGTACCATTAACTAGGCAGATATATCGCTGATCAGAAAAGACGCTAGCGTCCTCTATACCATTGCGAGTTTCATTGGTAAATTTACAAAAATTTACTTTGTGTCCATGGCTGGAACTACCTAACATCGATATATTGGCTCCTGCGCAAAAAACCCGGTCTTTACCTGATGTTAAAATTACAGTCTTTACTTCTGGATGTTCGAATCTAAGTCTTTGAGTAGCATCATAAAGTTCTATATCCACCCCAAGGTCATAGGAATTGAGTTTTAATTCATAGCCTTCTGCAATACCTTCGGTTTCATTTACGTCCATAATAAGTGTGGCAACTGGTCCATCTATCTCTAAACGCCAATGACTATAAGTTTCGGGGGTAGTCTGAAAATCTATCATTAGTACTCCTACGAATAAAAATTCATCTGAGATCAGTTTTTTTATTTTAGCCAAAGATCTGTTGTAAATCTAGATAAGTTCTGGCAATTTTTAAACAATGTCTGAAAAGGTTCTAGCAGTTATACCCGCCCGTTGGCAATCTACAAGGTTGCCAGGTAAACCTCTCGTTAAATTGGCTGGTCAAGAGATGATCTCCCGAGTTTGGGATAAGGTCAAAGAGGCAAAAACAATAGATAGAGCAATTGTAGCAACAGATGACGATCGCATATTGAATTTTTGCGAAAAAAATAAAATTGATTCGATAATGACCAGTGACCAACATTTTACAGGTTCTGATCGAGTTGCAGAAGTTGCACAATCAATAGATTCAGAAATTTACGTAAATGTTCAAGGTGATGAGCCTATTATTGACCCCGAGTCGATTGACCAAGTGGTAAATTGTTTAAAGAGGGCCATCTCAAAGGGAATTATGGTGTCAACTGGTTATATCCCTGAGGCTACAATTGACCAATTGGAAGATCCTTCCGTTGGTCATTTGCTCCCCTCGCTTGTTGAGACCGTAATAACTATTTCTCGGTACCCTCTGCCATATCCCATGGCAGAGGAAATGCATCGTACTGTTCATGTCGGCTTGTATGCGTTTACACGGGTAGCGCTGTTAAACTATAGCAGTTGGAAGAGGGGGCCAATTGAGAGAGCAGAGAGCATTGAAATAATGAGATTTTTAGAGCATGGTGAGAGCATTGCCTGTGTACCTGTGGCCTCAGGATCAATAGGTGTTGATACTCCAGAAGACGTGCGACAAGTTGAGAAAATATTAGTCGATATTAAAGAGACAAAATCATGAAAACCCAATTTTCAAAGCGTGAGTTACTGAGGCGTTGTTCAAAAATAAAACTTGTTTCTCTCGATACTGATGGTGTCTTAACTGATGGGGGAATTTACCTAG
>PTLG01000142.1 GCA_002937995.1 Alphaproteobacteria bacterium MarineAlpha3_Bin7
TGGCTTTGCACGCCGAGAGTACTGGACAACAGGAGATTGTTAATAACAATCAAGAAAAAAATGGCGACGTTAAAGAAGAATCACCAAAAGGCAATGATGAGAAAAGCGAAAAAGGAGTCGACGATTTACCTGACTCTCTTAGCTCTAACTCTGACAGTAAAAAATCTAAAGGCAAACCCAAATCGCCTCAAGAACAAACAGTAGACAACTAACAATATTTTTACTAATAATTTTCAATGGCTGTTAGTCAGTAAAAAAATCGGAGCCTTTTTGGGTTGATAGTGCCAATACTTTACACTTATTTTTAGATTTACTAAATCTATCGTCTAACTTGATTAGAAAAAAAACTTAACCATATTAATAGAAGAGGGGGATGAATCCTGTTGTTAGGGGTTAATAGGGTAAGTGTTGGATGAATTATGATCATTTTACAAGTAGGGCTAAATTAGCAGTCCAAAACGCAATGGCGAAAGCAGTTGATCTATCACATCAGCAAGTAACACCAACTCATTTGCTGTTTGGTCTTTGTAATGATGAGAGCGGAGTAATCGATAAAGTTTTTGGCTTGCTCGAAGCAAACATTGAGGTCTTTAAGAAGAAAATAATTGAAGAACTTGTGAAAAATCCAACGGTTGACGGAGCAGGTGCCGATCGGGTTTATTTAACGACAGACTCCTCCAAGGCCCTAGAACAGGCCAAAAAGTTATCGGAAAAAGACAAACATTTATTCACTAGCATCGAATATATTCTTTTGGGAGTTTCTTTACTTCCAAGCACAAATATTATTACAGAATTGCATAATTTAGGAGCTAGGCCAGATCCGCTTACAAAAATCATAAAAGAAATCCAAAAGGGGAAAAATAATAATTCGGAAAATGTCGAGGATAATTATGATGCCCTGTCTAGGTATGGCATAGATCTCACTTCGGAAGCAAGGGAAGGGAAACTAGATCCGGTAATAGGAAGAGATGAAGAAATACGCCGAACGATGCAGGTGTTGTCTCGCAGGACAAAAAATAATCCAATATTAATAGGTGAACCCGGCGTTGGTAAAACAGCTATAGTCGAGGGTTTAGCTCAAAGGATCATTAATGGCGACGTTCCGGAAGCTATAACCGGAAAGAAATTAATTGTACTAGATATTGGTATGCTGCTAGCGGGTGCAAAATACAGGGGAGAATTTGAAGAGCGCCTAAAAACCGTACTCCAGGAAGTTAACAATGCAGGCGGGGATATAATATTATTTATAGATGAAATACATACCCTAGTGGGCGCTGGAGCAAGTGACGGAGCTATGGATGCTGCCAACCTATTGAAACCCGCCCTTGCTAGAGGAGAACTTCACTGTATAGGTGCAACGACCACGATTGAGCATACAAAACATATAGAAAAAGATGCTGCCCTGGCGCGTCGATTCCAACCTCTATTAGTGGTAGAACCTAATATCGAGGATACTATTTCCATACTTCGAGGAATCAAGGAAAAATACGATCTTCACCATGGCGTAAGAATCACAGACGGCGCCCTAGTTTCTGCGGCAACCCTCTCGGACAGGTATATATCAGATCGATTTTTGCCAGATAAAGCTATCGACCTTATCGATGAAGCTGCAAGCCGGTTACGTATGGAAATAGACTCAAAGCCAGAAGAAGTGGACGAGCTAGATAGGCGTGTAATTCAATTAAAGATAGAAAAGGAAGCTCTAAAGAAAGAGAATGATGAGGCCTCAATTGAAAGACTGAAAAACCTAGAAAACGAATTAGCAGAATTTGAAGTCCAATTAAAGAGCCTGCTTAGTCAGTGGAAAGAAGAACAAAACGAAGTTGCCGAAGCACGAAACATCAAGGAGCAATTAGATCAAGCTAAAACAAGAATGGAAAGAGCGCTCCGAGATGGTCGTCTCGACCAAGCTGGGGAAATCCAATACGCCGAAATACCAAGGTTAGAAGAACAACTCGAAATAACGGACAAAAGCAAAAGTAGAAGTATGGTGCATGAGTCAGTAACTACTGAACACGTGGCTTCGGTAGTGGCCCGTTGGACAGGCATTCCAGTGGAAAAAATGCTGCAAGGTGAGCGGGAAAAGCTCTCTCAAATGGAAGGCCATATAGAACAAAGAGTTGTGGGGCAAGGTAGGGCATTAGAGGTTGTCTCAAATGCGGTTAGGAGAGCTCGTACAGGCTTATCAGACAGCCAAAAACCAATCGGTTGTTTTCTGTTTGTAGGTCCGACTGGGGTTGGAAAAACCGAATTAACTAAAGCGCTGGCAGAATTCTTGTTCGATGACGAAAGCTCTGTTGCAAGGTTTGATATGTCCGAATATATGGAACAGCACTCCGTTGCCCGTTTAATTGGTGCTCCACCAGGGTATATAGGTTACGAAGAGGGCGGTGTACTATCGGAATCCATCAGACGGAGGCCATATCAAGTCGTATTGTTTGACGAAATCGAAAAAGCCCATCCAGATATTTTCAATGTTTTGCTTCAGGTCCTTGACGACGCTAGATTGACTGATGGCCAAGGGCGTACCATTGATTTTAAAAATACTATAATAATTCTTACTTCCAACATCGGCTCACAATTATTAGCCGAAAATATTGATACTCGGGAAACTGCTTCAATTAATGAAAAGGTTATCAACGAAGTCAAAAATTCTTTTAAACCTGAATTTCTGAATAGAATAGATGAAATTGTTCTTTTCGACAGGTTGTCTAGAGACGATATTGACAAAATAATTAATATACAAATAGATAGTCTAAAACAGCGGTTATCTGTGCAGAATTTAGAACTGCAGATTAGTGAGGCCGCACTAAATTGGTTGGGGGAAAAAAGTTTTGATAGAACTTATGGAGCCAGGCCTCTAAAACGAATAATACAGAAGTTTATTGAAAACCCCATTGCAAAGTTAATTTTGGAGAACAAAATTTTACCTGGTGAGGTAATAGAGTTTACTTCAGAAAATAGTGATCTTCTGATCAATGGCAAACAGGCGTCACCATAAACCAAGTGTTATTTTTCGGATACAGGAAAGGGGTTTTGGTCGGGTAACGCAGAATATTGATTAATAATCTCTTTTCGGGCTCTCTCATATTTTCTAAGTTCTCTGCCTTTAAGCTTTATACCGGATGGCATTTTAATTCTTCTTGGATTTACTGCCTTTCCATTTCTGCGGACTTCATAGTGGAGATGAGGGCCAGTGGACCGGCCTGTCGAACCCACGAAGCCAATGACTTGACCCTGTCTAACCCTTTTTCCGACAACTACACCCCTCTTATAACTACTCAGATGAGCGTAGGCAGTCTCAAAACGGGAATTGTGTCTTACTCTTATAAATTTTCCGTAAAAACCCTTTCGCCTCCGCTCAACGATAATACCGTCTCCGGCTGAATATATGGGTGTTCCAACGGGTGCAGCAAAGTCAAGCCCGCGGTGCATCTTGTTATAGCCAAGTATGGGGTGCCGTCGCTTTCCATAACCAGAACTCAACCGTGCACCATCAATAGGGGTTAACATTAATGGCTTTCTGGCGCTAAATCCTTTTTTATCAAAAAAATCAATCAAACCCTTACTAGTTTTATAACGATAAAGCACTCGATGACGGCCCTGCAAATTTAGTCCAGCATATTTAATTCTTCCAAATCTAGCGAGTTTACCTTCCTTAGTATACAATACTTCATACATCACTTGGTACTTGTCTCCTCGCCTTATTCCACGCTGAAAATCTACATCCCAAGAAAAGATCTTTATAAACCTCATAATAACTTGATCGGGTACACCTGCTCTCATAGCCGACTGATACAAACTACCATCTATCACACCAATAGATTTTGTAAGCCGGGTCTCAATGGGGACCTTTTGCGACCTTATACCAAAGCTGTCTTTCCCTACTTTCTCAACAATTATCTCATTATAGATATCGGGCCGTAAAACTATTCGTTCGAGGGCGTTGTGTTTAATTCTGGAAGATAGTGGGGTGATTTGTAGCTCTATTTCTTGGCCTGGTTTAATACTTCGTGGATCAAAGATATTTTTTAACTTTTTCTGGATTTGTGAGACTGTAATCAGTGATATTCCCTCTCTTCTCAATATGGAAGTGAGAGTGTCTTTTTTGCCTACCTTGATAACCTTGGTATAAGTTGGAGGTGGAAAATCTGTTTCTAAAACTGGAAATAAGCGTACAGAAGAGGTTGTAGCCGTGTCTTTGTTCCGGTCAGCATTCAAATCTGGCCGAGCTGCATAGGTAGAGGTCCAATCAATGAATAATACTGGGACTAAGGATAAAATTAATAATAAAACACCCAAAGGAACTTTTGCAACCAAGCGCCTAAATGCCCAAATTAATGCTGTAACAAATTTCACTCAGAACACTCTAGTAAAGCCAACATGAATAGTAGCCATTATACTATTATTGGGACAGTTTACCCAGACATAATTAAACAAATATTACTTCTTTAATTATACTAAGATTAGGGATGAATCAGTCTTATCAAACACTTCCCGGCTCCTTCTACTACCAGGTCTGGCGCCGAGAAATCATATACTGGACGAACGCCTTGTTCAGTAACGCTATCTAGTGTTTCACTTGAGTATCCAGATGGATATTGTTAATTAACTCTAATTTGGTTTATTTTATACAATCAGAGCAATCCTCTAAATCTTGAAGCCAAATAATCATTAATATGTTAACCCGAGTAGAGCATTGTAATTATTAGTTTTTCTGAGATGACTTTTGTTTTTTTTGGTCACTAAGGTTATTGTATTTATTTTGGATTTATTCGCTACTACATTTGCAGTCGTTTTTACTTGTTTTTCATCAACAAAATATTTGTTATAACCTCAGACTGCAAAATTATTAATGTTTAAGGTCTTGGGTTTTTATGCAAAACATAAACAAAAGCTTGAAATTGCCAGGCGGTCATCAAAATCTGTTGGTTCACTCCTGTTGCGCCCCCTGCGCAGGCGATGTAATGAACGAGCTAACTAAATCAGGGATCTCGTACACAATTTTGTTTTATAACCCGAATATTCACCCAACTAAAGAATATGAAATTAGAAAAAATGAAAACAAGAGATACGCAGACAAGCTTGGCGTAGAGTTTGTTGACTTAGATTACGATAAAAACAATTGGTTTAATCTAACCACTGGATACGAAATGGAGGAAGAGAGGGGATATCGTTGTACGCTATGCTTTGATATGCGATTTGAACGCTCGGCTAAATACGCCTCTGAAAATGGATTTAAGGTTTTTACTAGCACTCTTGGCACATCTCGGTGGAAAAACTTACAACAAATCAATGGTTGCGGCCTCCGTGCTGCCTCTAAATATGACGGCCTATCTTACTGGACACATAACTGGAGAAAGGGTGGCGGTGCCAATCGTATGATTGAGATTTCAAAGGCCGAAAAATTCTACCAACAGGAATATTGTGGGTGTGTATATAGCTTGAGGGATACTAATAAACGAAGAGTGGAATTGGGTAAAAAACCTATAAAGATTGGCAAAACCTTTTATGGCTCCAATTAATATTTGAAAGAAAACATTAATGCCGATAGATTTATCTTTGCCACCTCCGATTTATTCACTATAGATTTCTCAAAGAGATTATTTAGATGACGGAAGCTGAAAATAACAGAGAAAATTTTGTTAACAAAATAGCCTTGTTTTTAGGGTTTATCCTAGTTGTGATGGGAATGGCTAATAACTTGCCAAATGTTCCAGGCTTAGTTGAAACTATTCGATTAATTCCCGGACTTGAGGGACTGCCAAGACTTAGCAAGTACAACCCAGAGTATTTTTTCCCCATCACATTTAGTTTTATGGTTGTAATTTCTGTTCTTGGCGCATCTTTTGCGCGAACCTGGTGGACTCAACCCATCCACAAACGAACATTAGGCATAGCCTTGGATGTATCTGTATTTCTAATCACCATTGTAGTTGTTGCTGTTTACCTAATAGAGCATGACCAAGTCTGCCTCATAGACCAGTTTACTGGGGAACGAGCCCGTTTGATGGCAGAAGATGCGGCAAGAGCTAAAGAGCAGGCTGCCATTTTTGGCACCGTATTCAAAGAAGAGTTGCCTGATTGCCAAGCAACTTCAGGTGCATGGGTTTTACCACTCCTATTGGCCGCAATAGCTATTTATTTTATATATATCATCAAAGTATGGGGCTTCCCCATCGTTGCGGTTGCCATTGTAGTCACATTGTATACCGTTGTAACGGCAGCCGTATGGTATTTTGGGTGGTCTGATAATCGCTACCTTACAACTGCCATCGGGACAATAAATGATGGTGTTCGCAATTATTCTGCTGGTGTAATCGCTGCCCGTAACGCATTAACAATGGATTCTAATGGCCTCCTTGGACAATTTCTCAATATAACCGTTAATGTTGTTTTTCCTTATGTTGTTCTAGGTGCACTTTTTGGAGCATCTTCTGGGGGGCAGGCACTAATTAAATTTGCTATTATTATAACGCGTAAGTTGAGGGGTGGGCCAGCTCATGCGGCAATTGTCGGATCAGCAACGTTCGGTACCATTTCTGGTGGCCCTGTGGTTAATGTTTTGGGAACGGGAACGCTAACTATTCCAATGATGATGAAGGTGGGGTTTCGGCCTACCTTCGCTGG
>PTLG01000143.1 GCA_002937995.1 Alphaproteobacteria bacterium MarineAlpha3_Bin7
AGGAGGAAGCTGCTCCAGAAGAAGAGGCACCTAAGGAGGAAGCTGCTCCAGAAGAAGAGGCACCTAAGGAGGAAGCTAAATAGAAGGCGGCTAACTGAAATCAGTCTAATTGTTGGGGTAAAATATTAATTTTTTTTAGATAGATTATTTATTTTTATGATTATAAAGGTTAGGGGTTAAATTGAGGATTTGAAAAGTTTAGGCGGTAAAATAGTCTGCTTGGGGCGGATAGTTGGTTCTCAGGGGCTAGAAGGTCTCGCCCGGTTAAAAAGCTATACAGCGAAACCAGAAGATATTGGTGCTTATGGTCCTTTGGTAGATAAAAAGCACAATTATAGGTTTAATATTTCGGTAGTGAGGTCGTCGAAAAAAGGTGTAGTAGCTCAGATAGAGGGTATAAGCAGTAGGACAGAGCTGGAAAAATTTTATGGTTTAGACTTATATGTTGATCGTTCGGTTCTACCTGAATTAAAAGATGAGGAGTTTTATTATTCAGATTTGGTGGGCCTTTTAGTTAATGATATTGATGGTAATTTTATTGGTAAAGTGAAGTCGATGGAAAATTTTGGTGCAGGAGATATAATTGAAGTTGAGACGCCGAACGGCGAGAGGTTTATGTTGCCATTTACAAAAAAAGTGGTAACGGAAATAAACTTGAGTGCCCAAAATATAACTATTGATAATTTGAAAGAGTTTAATGACCAGGGGCAGGAGAGTTTGGGAGTGAATAAAAATGGGTAGAAAGAGAAACCCTTGGTCTATTGGAATGCTTACTTTGTTTCCAGAGATGTTCCCAGGGCCACTTGGATTTTCACTAGCTGGCCGAGCTTTAGATGAAAAGTTGTGGGACCTTAATATCTATGACATTAGACGCTTTTGCGAGAAAAGTGCCGAAGTGGATAGTTCTCCATTTGGCGGTGGAAATGGAATGGTGATGAGAGCGGATGTAATTGATAGGGTCTTGTCTACTGTTACTCAAGACCCAAATTATGCGCAACTTCCTGTCGTTTACATGACCCCTAGAGGCACACCACTAACCCAAGAAAAAGTCAAAATATTTTCCCAGGGAGATGGTGCTATAATACTTTGTGGCAGATACGAAGGTGTTGACGAAAGGGCTGTTGCTGAGTGGGGTATGGAAGAGATAAGCGTAGGAGATTATGTTCTTTCGGGGGGCGAACCCGCTGCTATTAGTTTTGTAGACGCATGTGTAAGATTGTTGCCTGGTGTGGTTGGGAAAGAGGAAAGCCTGGAAGATGAGAGCTTTGAGGAGGGTTTGCTCGAATATCCGCATTATACTAGACCAAGAATTTGGAAACATAGAGAAGTGCCGGAAGTATTAGTTTCAGGGCATCACAAAAATGTTAAAAGTTGGAGATTAGCTGAAGCAGAGAGAATAACCAGGGCAAGGCGGCCGGACCTATGGGATATCTATATGTCTAAGCAAAACTAAAAAAGTATAAAAGGACAAAAATTATGAATATTATCCAAGAGATTGAGAAAGAGCAGATCGAAAAGTTAACTGCCGAAAAATCAATACCAGAATTTTCACCTGGGGACACTATCAGAGTAAACGTTAAAGTATCTGAGGGATCAAGATCAAGGTTGCAAGCTTTTGAAGGTATGTGTATTGCGCGTAAAAATGACGGGCTTCACTCTTCTTTTACTGTTAGAAAACTTTCTTACGGTGAGGGGGTGGAAAGAGTTTTTCCATTATATTCACCCAATGTTGAGAGCATCGAGGTGGTGCGTAGGGGAGATGTTCGTAGAGCAAAGCTGTATTATTTGCGTGGGCGTCAGGGAAAAAGTGCGAGAATAGCTGAACGTACAGATGGCTATGCTGCTAAATTAAGCGCGGCCGAGCGAAAGGAATTAGCGGAAGCCAAAATGGTTGCTAACGCTGCTCAGGCTGAGGCAATGGAAAAGGTTAATCCAGATATTGAATTGTTAGATAAAACAGGTGATATTCCGCAATCTGAGGATGGTGTAGGTGAGGAAGAAAACAAAACGGATTCCTCAATAGAAGAAGCGGAGGCTATCGAGCAGGAAGCTGAAAAAATAGAGGAAGAGAAAGATAAAGAAAAATAATTGAGACTAAAATAGTATTGGGGAGGAGTTTGAGGTGGCCACTACACTATATGATAAAATTTGGGACGCCCATTTGGTTGACCAGAGAGAGGACGGTACTTGTCTTCTGTATATTGATAGGCATCTAGTGCATGAGGTTACTAGTCCACAGGCATTTGAGGGCCTGCGTAATTCTTCTAGGAAAGTTAGGCGGCCTGATCTTACGTTGGCAGTTGCAGATCATAATGTACCTACCACGGATCGTTCTAAAGGTATAGACGATGAAGAGTCCCGCATTCAAATCGAAGCTCTTGATAAAAATTGCTTAGATTTTGGTATTGAACTTTATGGGATGAATGATATTCGGCAGGGAATTTGCCACGTCATTGGTCCAGAACAGGGGTTTACCTTGCCGGGTACCACGATGGTTTGTGGAGACTCTCACACTGCTACCCATGGCGCATTTGGTTGTCTGGCATTTGGAATTGGCACCTCGGAAGTAGAACATGTCTTAGCTACTCAAACGATGATTCAGACCAAGGCAAAAAATATGAGGGTGACCGTAAATGGCTCATTGCCAACTGGGGTTACTGCAAAAGATATGATTTTAAGAATAATCGGTGAAATAGGCACAGCTGGTGGAACTGGCAGCGTAATAGAGTTTTCAGGAGAAGCTGTTTCTGAGCTTACGATAGAAGGCCGTATGACCATGTGTAACATGACAATAGAAGGTGGAGCGAGGGCAGGGTTGGTGGCCCCAGACCAGAAAACTTTTGATTATTTAATGGGCCGGCCAAAGAGCCCCAAGGGTGCCAGTTGGGAAACAGCAATTGATTATTGGAAGAGTCTAAAGAGTGACGACGGTGCGAAGTTTGAAATTGAAATAGCTCTAGATGCTGAAGATATAGCCCCTCAGGTAACGTGGGGGACTAGTCCTGAGGATGTTTTGCCAATTACTGGCAGGGTTCCCTCCCCTAATAATGAGTCCGATACTAACAAAAAAGCAAAAATGCAGCGTTCATTGGATTACATGGGTTTAGAACCCGGTATGCTCCTAGAGGACATCAAGATTGATAAAATGTTTATTGGGTCTTGCACTAATAGTCGTATTGAGGATTTGCGACTTGCGGCAAAAGTAGCAAACGGGCAAAAAGTAGCAGACCATGTGGACGCTCTGGTTGTGCCTGGTTCTGGTCTTGTCAAAGAGCAGGCGGAAAAAGAAGGTTTGGATGAAATATTTGTTTCTGCTGGCTTTGATTGGAGAGAGCCTGGTTGTTCCATGTGTTTAGCTATGAATGCCGATAAATTGCAACCTGGAGAGAGATCGGCCTCAACTTCTAATCGGAATTTTGAGGGTAGACAAGGACCGGGTGGTAGAACACATTTGGTTAGTCCGGCTATGGCTGCTGCTGCTGCGATAAAGGGCCACTTAGTTGATGTCAGATCGTTTAATATAGATTGAGGGGGGATTTGAGTGTGAAAAAATTTGATAAACTTACAGCGGTGGCCGCACCCCTTCCTTTAATTAATGTCGATACAGATATGATAATTCCAGCTCGTTTTCTAAAGACTATTAAAAGAACAGGGTTAGGGCAGAGCCTTTTTCATACCTTGAGATTTGATGAAAATGGAAGTGAGAGAGAGGACTTTGTATTAAATAAGTCGGCCTACAAAGACGCCAAAATATTAATTACGGGCGCAAATTTTGGTTGCGGATCCTCCCGGGAACATGCTCCATGGGCCTTAGACGATTTTGGAATACGGTGTGTGATTGCTCCAGATTTTGCTGATATTTTCTTTAATAACAGTTTCAAGAATGGAATTCTCTTAATAAAGATTCCTCAAAAAGAAGTTGATGATTTGATGGAGGTCGCTGAGAGAGGTGCCAACTCAACTATGACTGTTGATTTAGAGACTCAAGAAATTATTTCGTCCGATGGTAAGTCGATAAAGTTTGAGTTAGATCCTTTTAAAAAACATTGTTTGTTAAATGGCTTGGACGATATTGGCCTAACTATGGAAAAAGAAAAGAAGATAGGGACTTTTGAGGAAAACCAAAAGGTCACGCAGCCTTGGCTATAACATTCTTTTAGGAAGTGGAAGGAAACTAACTTGTCTAACCAGAAAAAACTCTTGTTTTTGCCGGGCGATGGCATTGGTGCAGAAGTAATGGCTCAGGTTAAGCGAGTTATTGACTGGATGGACCAAAAACGTTCTGTAAATTTTGATATTCAGGAAGAACTCATCGGGGGTGTCGCCATAGATGCAAAAGGCGTGCCTCTTCCAGAGGAAACACTTGAGGCAGCAAAAAATTCTGACGCTATACTGATGGGTGCGGTTGGTGGGCCAAAGTGGGAAAAGCTCCCCTTTGAAATTCAGCCAGAAAGAGGGCTTCTTGGGATAAGAAAAGAGCTGGGGCTATTCGCAAATTTGCGACCGGCCTTAGTTTTTGATGCCCTTGTTGGAGCTTCTTCTCTAAAAGAGAATATAGTAAAGGGTCTGGATATCATGATTGTGAGAGAGCTAACGGGAGGTATTTACTTTGGAGAGCCAAGGGGGGTAGATGTTAATCCAGATGGCTCAAAAACGGGTTATAACACACTTACTTATAGTTCCAGTGAGGTTCAGCGAATTGGCAGGGTTGCATTAGATTTAGCAGGAAAAAGAAATAATAAGGTTTGTTCAGTGGATAAAGCAAATGTTCTCGAAACTACTGTAATGTGGAGAGAGGAAATGGAGGGCTTGTCACCTGAATATCCTAATGTTGAATTATCTCATATGTATGTAGACAATGCCGCAATGCAGTTGGTAAGGGATCCAAAACAATTTGATGTTGTTGTAACTACAAATATGTTTGGGGATATTCTCTCTGATTGCGCAGCTATGTTGACTGGCTCTTTGGGTATGTTGCCCTCAGCGTCGTTAGGTGAGGTCGACAGTAATGGAAACAGGCCAGCTTTATATGAACCCGTTCATGGCTCTGCTCCAGACATAGCTGGAAAAAATTTGGCCAACCCTTTGGCAACTATTCTGAGTTATTCTATGCTCCTCAGGTACTCCTTTGACTTGGTTGAGGATGCAAACCTAATTGAAAATGCCGTAAAGGAAATTCTTTCAGATGGATTGAGGACAGGAGATATAATGGAGGATGGCCTTACTCAAGTAACGACTGAACAAATGGGTGATGCAATACTTGAAAAGCTCAATGTGGTGGCTAGTTAAGAAAGACTTTGGTGACTTTGATCTCGCTTTCTTCCAGGAAAAAGATTAAGTATTAAAAATTGGTCTTTAGTTTTTTCTTTGAGGATAATTTATGGGTTTTAACTACGCAGTTGTGGGGGCCACGGGAAATGTTGGCCGGGAAATACTACAAATTCTTGCAGAAAGAAGTGTGCCTTCGAGTGAGGTAATAGCTATTGCCTCTGCTGCCTCTAAAGGACTAGAGGTGCCTTACGGCCATGACGCGGTCTTGAAAGTTGATAGCCTTGAGAGTTTTGATTTTGGTAATGTAGATATTGTTCTATCAAGTCCTGGAGCTAATGTTTCAAGAGAATTTGCTCCAAAAGCAGCCGCAGCTGGCGCCATAGTAATTGATAATACTTCAGAGTTTAGGATGGACCCAGAGGTGCCGTTGGTAGTTCCTGAGGTGAATGCAGAAGCTATAGCAAACTATAAAGCAAAAAATATTATTGCAAACCCGAACTGCTCTACAATTCAAATGGTTGTAGCCCTAAAGCCCCTTCATGATGAGGTGGGAATTAATAGAGTTGTTGTTTCAACCTATCAGTCTGTTTCAGGTGCCGGCAAATCTGCTATGGATGAGCTATTTAATCAAACCCGAGGGATTTATGCTAATGAGCCCGAGCAAAAGTTTATGGAGAATTTTACAAAATCGATAGCTTTTAATGTGATACCTCATATAGATGTTTTTATGGAAGATGGGTCCACAAAGGAAGAGTGGAAAATGTCTGTAGAGACAAAAAAGATTATAGATCCTTCTATTGAAGTGCATGCCAATTGCGTGAGAGTGCCGGTATTTATTGGTCACGCCGAATGGGTAAATGTTGAATTAAATTCTCCTTTATCTTATGAGAATGCAAGGGAACTGCTTGGTGCGGCACCAGGTCTAGTAGTGGTAGATCACCGTCAAGATGAGGGTTACGTAACGCCTGTTGAGTGTGCTGGCGAAGATGCGGTCTATGTAAGCAGGATTAGAGAAGATCTGACCATAGAAAATGGTTTAAGTTTTTGGGTTGTATCAGATAATATTAGGAAAGGGGCGGCATTAAATACTGTCCAAATATCTGAAGTTCTTATAAATGACTATCTAAGCTAGTGCCACTTCCAGATAGAAAAGATTCTCAAACTATACAGTTTGAAGTAAAACTAGTATTAAAAGTGGGAAATCTATAAATTTTAAGTTGTAACTAACTTTGATACAGAACCCACTAGGCCAAAGCCTTTCCTTTATCTTCAGAACTGCACCTATTTGTATAATATTCCATAACCTTAAATCTGGGATTTAACTTGGAATTTCTATTTCACCTA
>PTLG01000144.1 GCA_002937995.1 Alphaproteobacteria bacterium MarineAlpha3_Bin7
GGCTGGTAAACCCTGTGCAAATTGCTTTGTATTATCGTAAAGAATTTGCGTTTGTTGCTCTAGGCCCTTTAGGAGAGTTAGGTCCAATCTGCTAACGTTTTTAATAGTTTTTAGATGATTTAATTCCTTATCCCAAACATAAGCGGTGCTATCCATCTTTTGTTCTACGATGGAAGTTTCTGGAGATAAACGCTCTAGAGCGTTAGCTATTCTCTCTAATAATGGTTTTAAGCTATCGTTTTTCATCTTATTTCGATTTTATGCCAAGCTGTGGACACTAGCATATAAGAATTGTTGGTCAATATCTGGCATAACTATGGTAAGTAATTAAACGTTTGGTTTGCAATGAGGTTTTACTCAACTATATTTCTTTTAATCGACTAAAATCAGTAAGGAGCTAATTATGTTTATTTCACCAGCTTACGCGCAGGGCGGAGGAGGCGGTTTTGATCTTGTAGGAATAATGCCTTTGGTTCTGATTTTTGCTGTTTTTTATTTCCTTTTGATAAGGCCTCAACAAAAAAAAGCAAAAGCACATAGAGAAATGCTAGGTGCAATAACAAGGGGGGATAAGATTATTACTGGCGGTGGAATTATGGGTAAGGTCACGAAGGTAGTTAATGATAATGAATTAGCAGTTGAAATCGCCGAGGGTATAAAGGTCAAAGTTCAGAGGGGGATGGTAGCTGGTGTTATAGCAAAAGACGGCGAAAATGCGGCCAGTGTTACGCCTCCAAATCAAGAACAATCCAGTGGCCTTTTAGGCGGCTTATTCGGAAAAAAATAATAGAAATACGGTTTTTCTAAAGTGATATATTTCTCAAAATGGAAAATCGTAGCTATCCTTGGTATTGTTATACTAGGGCTTATATATTCATTGCCAAACTTCCTCGGTAAAAGTACCAGATTGGGTTGGCCTGAGGTTTTGCCCAACAAAACAGTTAGTCTCGGACTAGATTTGCAGGGTGGCTCGCATTTATTGCTAGAGGTAAAAGTTGATGCTGTTATTAAGGAGCGAATGAACGCATTAGTAGATGCAGTAAGGGTGCAACTTAGGGGTGCTAAAATTCGTTACAGAGGGCTAGGTGCCTCATCTAGAAATGTTTCAGTAGTTATTCTAGATATAAATGCGGTTGAGCGAGCCACAACCTTGTTGTCTAAGATTGAAAAAGAATTAGAAGTTAATATTTCAAATGGACGTATTAGTCTGAGTTTGAATAAAAAGGGTCTTCGTGAAGTAAGGAATGCTGCTGTAAACCAGTCGATCGAAATTATTAGGCGTAGGATAGATGAAACTGGAACAAAAGAACCTACTATTCAAAGGCAAGGAGACCAGCGTATATTAGTGCAGTTGCCAGGTGTGGATGATCCAGAAAGGGTGAAAAGATTGCTTGGGAAGACAGCAAAAATGAGTTTTCACCTTCTTGATGAGAGGGGCTCTATAGAGGATGCTATTAAAGGTAGATTGTTGCCAGGTTCGCGTCTCTTGAAAGGTATAGAACAGCCTGATGCCGCAGATGTGCCAGTAAGGCGTTTTTTGATAAAAAGAAGAGTAGCCGTAAGCGGTGATAGACTTATTGATGCTCAACCATCTTTTGATCAAAATAATGAACCAGTAGTCTCCTTCCGATTTGACTCAGTCGGCGGAAAGCGTTTTGCGGACGTTACGCGACGGAATGTTAACAAGCCTTTTGCTATAGTGCTTGATAATCGAGTCATTAGCGCTCCTGTTATCAGAGAGCCCATTTTGGGCGGAAGTGGCCAAATAAGTGGTGGGTTTACTACTCAAGAGGCAAAGGACCTTGCACTATTATTGAGGGCTGGTGCACTACCGGCACCATTAGATATACTTGAAGAGAGGACAGTGGGACCTGGGCTGGGAGCAGATTCAATCGCAGCAGGTAAATTTGCGAGCTCGATCGGTCTGATATTAGTTATAATTTTTATGATTATAACTTATGGTCTATTTGGTCTCTTTGCAGTGGTAGCGCTGGTAGTAAATATACTATTGATCTTAGCAGTGTTATCCGGATTGCAGGCTACCCTTACACTTCCAGGTATAGCAGGTATAGTTTTGACCATTGGTATGGCGGTCGATGCAAATGTTCTTGTTTTCGAGAGGATAAGAGAAGAAGTACGGGGGGGGAGAACACCTATTTCGGCGATCGACTCTGGGTATTCTAGAGCAATTAGTACAATTGTTGACGCAAATTTAACTACATTAATAGCTGCTTTGATTCTATTTAATTTTGGGTCGGGACCAATCAAGGGCTTTGCAGTTACGTTAATGATTGGAATTGTAACCTCAATGTTTACTGCGATAATGCTTACTCGTCTTATGATCTCTATTTGGATAAAGAGACGAAAACCTGCTGAAGTACCTATCTAGGAGTTTCTAGTGAAACCTCTTAACCTTGTTCCTATAAAACCCAGCATAAATTTTCTTATACGTCGACAGTATTTTTTCGTTTTTTCAGTAATTCTTTTGTTAAGCTCGGCTTTTTTCTATCTATTTAATGGCCTCAACCTGGGAATTGATTTCAAGGGTGGAATAATGTTGGAGGTTAGGGTTAGCAGTTCGACTAATATTTCACAAATGAGGCAGGGTTTGTCGAATTTAAATCTTGGGGAAATTAAAATTCAACAATTTGGTGCAGATACAGATTTTTTAATAAGGATTCAGAAACAGGAGGGCGGGGAAAAAGCCCAACAGTCAGCTATAGATTTAGTAAAAGGTACGTTACCTAATGATATAAAATATAGAAGGACGGAGTTTGTAGGGCCTAAAGTTAGTAAAGAGCTGTACAGAGATGGGATATTAGCAGTGATATTCGCGATAATTGGGATACTAGCTTATATCTGGTTTAGATTTGAGTGGCAATTTGGTCTTGGGGCTATAATAGCTCTCACGCACGATGTGATTACGACAATTGGGGTATATGCGCTTACAGGTCTAGAATTCAACCTTTCAACAGTAGCTGCAATACTTACAATAGCCGGGTATTCGATAAACGATACTGTGGTTGTTTATGACCGAGTTCGAGAAAATTTAAGAAAATATAAGACGTTAGAATTAGTAAATCTGCTAAATAATAGTGTTAATGAAACACTTTCTAGAACAATAATGACTAGTGTAACGACCCTTCTTGCATTAGGGGCCTTGTATGTTCTTGGTGGTGAGGTTATCCGGGGTTTTTCCATAGGGATGATATGGGGTGTACTGATAGGTACATATTCTTCAATATGCATAGCCGTGCCGCTCCTTTTGTTCCTTGATGTAAAGCGTGGCTCTTCTGATGAGGAAGGAAGTATATAAAGTGCCAATATCCAAGTTTACCGCCCCATAGTGATTGCAGCTTAACAATGGTTCTCGATGCATCTCCAGTCTTAAGTTTTGATAAGCAATACATTCAGTCCTATGGTGACACCGGTTTTAAGGTGAGTGATAAGGCATATACTACGCCCATAATTGTATTTCCTGAATCAATTGAAAAGTGGGTTTTAGATAAAGAAAACGAGTTTTCTATAAAGAATTTTAACCCACTTCTAGAATTAAAAAATAAACCGGAAATTTTGCTACTTGGTTGCGGTAAGGTCGCAAAATTGGTACCTGAAGAAATACGAGATATAATGAGGAATCAGGGTATAGTTGTTGAACCAATGGGTACTGGGGCAGCATGCAGGACCTTTAATGTTTTGGTTTTAGAGGAGCGGAATGTCGCAGCCGCACTTTTACCTATAGAATAGCTTGGAATAAAAGAACTGTCAGATGATTTTTAAGAGTAGTGTGACAGGAAGAACCTCTAAGAATAAAGAGAAAAATAGTGCGAGAGAGGCATTTGCCTCAGGTAATTATGCGCTGTCATTAACTAATAGTAGAGGCCTAGATAAAGAGTTATTTTATATGTCACATATTATGTGTGGGTCTATCTCTAAAGGCCTTGATTCACTTCGCAAAATTAGTGAGCTTTCAAGTGACGCCAAAATAGTGAAAGCCTATGCGGAATGGTCTCTAAACGGAAAAGTTAGTTCTTATCTTAAGGGCATCCCCTCTGGTAAAACGATAGATTTGCTGATTTTTTCCATGCCAAATCACAGCATCGTAAAACATTTTCAAATGTCGAAACTTTTTAATGTTCACTCAGTTCAGATTGATTCAGGTGAATTTGGAAAAACGCTTAAAGAAGTTTTAGCTGAGGTTCCAGATTCTTTTAACCCAGTAATGGGGTTATCAATAGATTGCTATGGACCGTTCCTACCCAGAGAAATGGAAAAAAGAAAATTTCCCCTAGTTTTTTGGGCAAGTGATCACGATTATTTCTTTTCTACAAGATACGCTGATTTAATGAGTGCAGATTTAATAGTGGTTAATTCTTCAGCAGAGCAAATAGAGATGAGTCGATGCTATCCCGCTAGAGTAGTATCCTTTCCCTTACATGATAACTATTTTCAATATATTTCGAGTGAATTATTAGAAAGAGAAAGAGAGGTTGATATCATTGTTACAGGCAGGCCATTTGTTCCATACATGAGAGATAAAGCCGAAAAAATTTTTAATTTGTGCTGCTCTCAAAATGATGCTGCAAAGATTAAGATTTACGATGGCTATTTTACCACTGATGAATTTATTAAAAGGTTAGAAACTACAAAAGCAACAATCTCCTATTCAAGGTATTCAGGGGGTATTCAAACCAGGACTATTCATGCTGTACGAAGGGGTACAAAAATCCTGGGATCGGAAGAGAACATGTTGGATTACTTTATCGATCCGCCCAAAAATTGGCCAGTTCACAACTCAAAAGAAAGTTCAGTTTTAAAATATAATCCTAAGGCGCTGGATGACTTGTTTCCTAATTCACCAACTAGGGAGGAGAGGTTTGTAAAGTTTTGTATTTTCCAGAATTGGAAATTAGGTTTAAAAAAATATAATCAAAAAAGCGAAAATATAATTCCAGCTGAGATGAGAGGATATGATATTTCCGCGGGGATTAAGATATATAACTCAATTATTAAGGATAATTTAGACGCACCTGATACACCACAAAAATTTAATATTGCGGGATCTGCTGCTTTTTATTCAACAATCTTGGCCCAAAATAGCCAGGAATTGGCAAAGATGTGTCTTCAAATTTATAAAGAGGGACACAATCGGTACCCTCTTAATTTAGTATTGGGCTTTAATTATGCTTGTGCTTTGTGGTCTTTTGGAGACAAGCAGGCTGCAAAAATAGTATTTGGAGAACTATCCAAAGTTGATCCTAATTGGGATTACTCTGCTAATCGAGATAGTTTGCTAAGTCATAGGGTAAGATCATTAGCCAATATATTTCCGTATGGAGATTACTACAGGATATCTGTTAACTCTTTTATAAACAGTGACAAAAGACAAACTCCAATAGATATAATTCGTTCCACATGCTTCGTTTATTTAGCTATTTTTGCTTATGAAGAAGGAGATTGTAATGGTGCGCTTAAGTTTTTAACAAAGGCTAATTTATTATTTTGTCACAATTATTGGTCATATCGTTTGGAAACTAAAGTTCTAAACAGTATTGACGGTGACTGTTCACTGATTTCAAAAGCATTTTACAATGCTACAAATCTATATCCGCCAGTAATTAGTGAAATTCTAGAGGAGGGGGTTACATCAGAAATCAAAAAGGGAAATACTGCTGAAGCAACTAATATATTAGAAAAATTTATCTTAGTTTTTGGCAGAATTTATGAAGTTGATGAAAGCCAGTCGCAACTTCCTGGTAGTACTCTAGAGACGATAAGACAGTATATGTACTTACTTTCAGATAATTATTCTAAACTCGCCAAAAAGATGATTATGAACAAATGATACAATAATGGATATTTCTGTAGTCATAGTTACAAAGAATAGGTCTGAGTTATTGCTGCGCTCTCTAAATGCACTTAGGCATCAGGAATTTCCACTGCGCTCCTTTGAGGTCATTGTTGCAGACAACGGTTCAACGGATAACACACAAGCTGTATGTGAAGAAGTTTCGAGAGAACTACATGACTTCAGTTATATTTACGATGGCAGGCCCGGGCAATTAGTAGGTTGGCATAGGGCGTTGCTTGACGCAAAAGGTGAGTTGATTTGCTTTATAGATGACGACGTTATTCCCAATCCCACCTGGCTCACTTCTATAGCAGAGTCATTCAAGGATCCGGAAGTGGGAATGGTGACAGGCCCAATTACCATTGCGAGAGATTGCCCTATTCCGGATTGGATTGACTGCATGAGGTTAGGTGAAACTGGTAATGAGATACTTCCAGTATTGGGTTTGTTGAATGCAGGGCCTAATATAAGAGAAATACCTCACAATTTTGCTTGGGGTAGTAACTTTAGTATTCGCCAAGAATTACTGATGGTAGTTGGGGGGTTTCATCCGGGTGCTATGCCAGCTGAACTAATTTTTATGTTTGGAGATGCGGAAATTCATGTTGGGCGCGAGGTTGGAAAACTTGGTTATAAATGTTTATATCATCCCGATGCTCTAGTAGAGCATTACATTCCCGAGGAACGGATAAGTT
>PTLG01000145.1 GCA_002937995.1 Alphaproteobacteria bacterium MarineAlpha3_Bin7
CTGGCAAAACCCCATCTGGTGATTTTCCAGAATAAATAATACCCGCTTTCTCTAAAACTGACTCATATGAAATGTTAGCTTCATATCTATGTCTATGACGCTCACTTATAATATCAACGCCATATATTTTTCTCACCTTACTATCATTCCTCAGACTGCATTTATAAGCACCCAGCCTCATAGTGCCTCCCTTTTCCGACTCTTCATCCCTTATTTGAGTCTCACCATTTTGTTCCCATTCAATCATTAAGCCTACCACTGGATCTTGACACGGTCCAAATTCTGTAGTGCCAGCACCCACAATCCCCGCAACATTCCTAGCAATTTCAATTACAGCCATTTGCATACCTAAACAGATTCCAAAAAATGGTATATTCCCCTCCCTAGCAAAACTAGCGGCTCTAATCTTCCCATTAGAGCCTCTTTCACCAAAACCTCCTGGCACTAAAATACCATTTATATCGTCAAGTTCACCAGAAAACTCTATGTCATCAAAGCTTTCGGCATCTATCCATTTTAGTTCAACTAAAACATTATTAGCTATTCCTCCATGGGCTAAAGCCTCGGAAAGAGATTTATAAGCGTCCTTTAATCCAGTATATTTGCCAATTATTCCAATTTTTACAGCACCCTCTGGCTTTGTAGATAATCTAACAATAGTCTTCCAATCCTCCAAATTTGGTTTTAAAGTCTTGTCCAGGCCAAAATGCTTGCAAACCTGCTCGTCTAGACCAGCATTGTGATAATTAATGGGAACCCTATAGATAGTATCAACATCTAAAGCCTGAACTACAGCATCCTCACGGACATTACAAAAAAGCGCAACTTTTTTTCTTTCAGAATCAGGAATTTCTCTTTCAGTACGGCACAATAATAAATCAGTCTGAATACCTACATTAAGCAATTCTTTTACAGAATGCTGTGTAGGTTTTGTTTTCAATTCACCAGCAGCACCTAAGTAGGGTATCAAAGTGAGGTGAACAAACATTGTTCTTTCTTTACCCATTTCATTTCCTAGCTGCCTTATTGCTTCAAGAAATGGCAAACCCTCTATATCTCCAACGGTACCACCAATTTCGCATAGTACGAAATCTTCTTTATCAATATCTGCGATAACAAAATCTTTAATAGCATCCGTTATGTGGGGGATTACCTGAATAGTTGCACCGAGATAATCTCCCCGTCTTTCCCGGGCTATTACATCAGAATAGATACGACCTGTGGTTACATTATCACTTTTTTTAGCATCAACACAGGTAAACCTCTCATAATGCCCTAAATCTAAATCAGTTTCAGCGCCATCATCGGTGACGAATACCTCACCATGCTGATATGGGCTCATTGTACCTGGGTCAACATTAATATAAGGGTCTAATTTTCTTAGTCTCACTGAAAATCCCCTTGCCTGCAATAAAGTACCAAGTGCAGCAGAGGCCAAGCCCTTGCCAAGGGAAGACACAACTCCGCCAGTTATAAATATAAAGCGCGTCATTTGTTTATTCTACAACAAGCCCCATGTTCATAAAAGTGAAGAGGCGGCTAAAAAGCCGCCTCTAAATAAGTTATTGTAATATATTTCATAATATCCTTAACGCCCTTCGCCTTTTGGCAACGGTGGAAGCTTTGGCAAACTCGGAACTTGCGGTTGATTCGTGGTCTCCTTAGGCTTTTCATCAAGAATTGATCGTTTAGAAGACCTACCTTGATCCGCTAGTATTGCAAGTATCAAACTTGTAGCCATGAAGGCAGCCGCGATTGCTCCTGTAGTTCGAGTTAAAAGATTAGCCGCAGCTCTACCTGAAAGAAACCCTCCCATACCTCCACTAGAGCTTCCACCTATACCTAAACCCCCACCCTCGCTTTGCTGCACCATTACAACTAAGATAAGGGCTATAGCCAAAATTAAGTGAATTGATAAAACAACAGCAACCATATTCAATCTTCAATAACTGGAAACTTACTACCCGCCGTAGTTAATAACCTGTTTTTCCCTGTTGTACAGCCTTTATTTTAACTAGCGGCATTTACAATTTCCCAGAAATCATTGGTATTTAGGCTAGCACCACCAACAAGAACTCCGTTAACGGCCTCTAACCCCAAGACCTCCTCGGCATTGGTGGGGTTTACAGAACCACCATAAATAACTGGCACTTCGTGGTTTTGTGATAGGGATTTAGATAATACCTTTTTAATAACCTCATGAATTTCCTCAATTTCTGAAATCTTTGGTGTTTTTCCAGAACCAATCGCCCAAATAGGTTCATAGGCAATTACCAAATTTTCAAGGCTTAAGCGACTATTCAACACTTCATCTAATTGCCTTGTAACATAATTAATTGCATTTCCTTCTTGGCGGCTCTTCAAAGTCTCCCCTACACACATGATTGCCTTCATGCCATGCTCAAGCACTGCCTCTACCTTGCAAAATATCTCTTTATCTGTCTCTCCGTATTGGCTCCTCCTTTCCGAATGCCCAACAATAACGTGAGAGCAACCGGAGTCGCGCATCATATTAGCACTTACTTCTCCAGTATGGGCCCCAGAAACTTCATAATGGCAGTTTTGTCCCCCAAGAAAAATATTTGTACCCTCCAATAGGTTGCCAACGTAATTTAATAGTGTCATAGGCGGACAAATGAGTATCTTTGCATCTAAACTAGGGGTGGCATTGTACTTTTCCAGCAAGCTACTTACTAATCGCTTTGCTTCTTTAATAGTCCCATTCATTTTCCAATTGCCAGCTATAAGAGCTGTTTTCTGTATTTTCATGGCGTCATATAACCCTTATAACCAAAATTTAAATCAAATTGCTTGTTGTCGAGAGTGTATCACGCTTTTATGATGCAATGCGATAAAGTACACAAGCATACAATTGTATTGTTTTTATATAATTGGCGAGACTAATTTTTCTAAACGGCAAGAACAATGGAAAATTTTCGTAAAAAGATAATATCTTGGGGAGCAAAACTTTTACTAGGACTGCTCATTATAAGTTTTGCGCTTTGGGGCATTGGCGATTACACAATGGGTGGCAAAGGTAGCGATGAAATTATAGCGCAAGTTGGCGATCAAACAATTTCAGGAAGAGATTTAAAATTTCGAGTAAATAATTCAGTAGATCGTATGCGAAAAATTTTTGGTGAAAAGGTTTCCTCGGAGCAACTAATGGCAATGGGGGTTATTGACCAAACATTAGAAAACCTTATTGAAGAGTCACTTTTTACACAATACGCACAAAAACTTGGATTAGTAATTTCAGATGAGATTCTTGGCACAGAAATTAGGACAGACAAACAATTTTTAGATTCATCCGGTAAATTTCACCGAGATAAATTTAGACAGCTAATAAATCGTTTGGGGTATAATGAAAAAACATTTATGGAGCTTTACAGAAAAGAATTAATACAGAGACAGCTACTTTCAACCATCAATTTCGTGGAAATTAAACCTAAACAACTTTTAAACGACCTTGTGAAGCACCGCGGTGAGCGAAGAATAGCCCAGATTTTTAAGATCAATCATCAATCTATGAGAATAACGAATAGACCAACCAAACAAGTTATAGTTGACTTTTATAAAAAAAATGAGAAAAAATTTATCTCACCAGAATATAGATCGCTTACTTTATTAACACTTACCCCAACACAAATAGCAGGCGAGATTGATATACTAGATACGGCTATAAGCCAAGAATATGAAGACCGAGTATTGGAATTTAGTACGACTGAAACCCGCTCTATTCAGCAAATAATTGTGCCAAAACAGGAGCAGGCAAAAGAAATAATAAAAAATTTAAATAAAGGAATTAGCTTTCTAGAAACTGGAAAGAAAATAGGTGGAATGGATGCAAGCCAAATAAACTTGGGGGAATTTACAAAATCTCAGTTACCAATTAAAATAATAGCTAGAAAAGCATTTAGTCTATCTCTAAAAACGTTTAGTGAGCCAATCAAGACAAGTCTTGGTTGGCATGTAATTAAGATAGATAAGATAACTCCTGCTTCCGTAATACCTCTTAGCCAAGTAAAAAATAAGATTCGTAAAGAAATGCAATTGGATAAGGCAACGGATGCTTTAGTTGTACTAGCAAATAAACTTGAGGACGAACTTGGCTCAGGTGCAACTATCCAAGAAGCAGCTAATACTTTAAACCTTCAGACAGTCAAATTGATAAAATCTGATAGATTGGGTTTAGATGATTCTGGGAAACCCATAAAAATACTACAAACTAGGCCTGAAATATTGGAAACAGCTTTTAATACTGCACAAAACCAAAATAGCCCTTTAACTGATTACGATGACTCTAGCTTCTTTATTCTACATGTTAACGAGATTTTTCCACCTAAACTCCGCCCCCTAAAAATTATTAGGAAAGACGTCATAAAAACATGGGAAAAAGAACAGAAAGAAAATAATGCTGCGGAGCTCGCAAAAAAACTTTCTTCGTTAAGTAAGAAAATAAAGACTACAAAATTTGTAACTAGCTTGGGACAAACAAAACCGTTAACAAGAGAAGGTAAAGGTTTAGATATAGCTATACCAGGGGATCTTATCTCCAAAATATTTAATGCGAAACCCCAAGAGACCGTTTGGACAAAAGGTGAAAAACAGACCTACATGGCAACTGTTGAGAAGATACTGCCAATAAATTCCTCGAACCACGCAGAACTAATCGTTAACGTAGAAAATGAGCTGCAAGAAAATATTAGACGCGACTTAAGAGAACAATTTGCAAATGCCATACGGACAAAACTAGATGTCACCATTAATAAAAAACCAATTGAAAAAATATTTTATCAACGCCAATAGTTAATTTTTATATAAAAAATAAAAATTTGGCTCATCTTTTTTCTTGATTTTGATGATTCAATACAATTTCTGTCAATGGCGCTAATAGAACTCCCTGTTCTGGTAGAACAGGCAACCACTGAGATAACGCCTCAATCGTTGTTTTTCTGGGATGGCCAAGGGCAATGCCGTAACCTGTCTTAGTGGCAAACTTTGTTAGAGCAGCCAATTGTCTTTTTATAGCCTTGATACTCGGGTCATGATCCAAAAATATATTCCTAGCAGCATGCGGCACTCCGAACTTTTTTGCTAATTTAACTCCTATGGTATCTATAGAAGTTCTGCTATCCAGAAACAGTAAACCTTGTCTTTTTAGCTCTGACATTACAATTTTCATTCCACGCTGATCACTAGTAAATCTGCTGCCCATATGATTGTTAACCCCCACAATCCCTGGTACCTTAGATAAAGACCACCTAAAATTTTTCAATATCTGTTCATCAGAGTGCCTTGTAGAGAGAAATCTTGGGCCAGGGTTTAATGATGAATTGAATGGCTCCATAGGTATATGGGCTAGCACCTCATGGCCTGCCTTTTTTGCTAGATTAACTTGCCGCTGCAGTTTAGAGGCGTAACTCATGAATGATATAGTCAAGGGACCAGGTAAATTAATAGCATATTTTGTCATCGTCTTGTTTAAACCTGCATCATCTATAATAATAGCTATTTTAGGCAATCTGGACTCGGTGAACCTAAAACTTGTAGCATTTGTTATCCAAGCTGGCTGAGAGCCTCCTTTTTCTTCTTCTACAACTTTTGGATCGCTTGAACTAACCTCATTTTTTTTTGTCACTAAACTGCTAACCTTAAGGTCTGATTCATGTGACAGACTATCTAAAATTTCAGATGGAAATTCTTCTGGTGTTTCAACTATACCCTGGATGATTTTTTCTCTCAATCCATACGCTTTCTCTTTTATTTTGTGACCAATTGTTAATGATCTTGTTTCCGACCTATTAGCGGTTGTTCTTGCAAGTTTTTGTGTGGGGTTAGAAATATTATTGGAAGATAACTCTTTTCCTAATTCATTTTCTGCAGGTAACTGCAGTTGGGCTACTACACCCCTATTAGCATTATCTAGCCCAGCTCCTTTTTGAAAAAATAATTTAAATCCGATCAAGCTAATTATAGCTATAAAAAAAGCAGTAATGCTCAGATATTTTAACACAATACTTAATCTCATTAGGGTACCTGGAAGCTTTTTTTGTATACGTACTCTTGATATTAATTAGGCTAATTATACGCCTTCATTGAAAAAAATATTATGAACATATATAAAACCTAAACTTTGTCATCTCACTTATAATGTGACTAATGATTATATAAACGTATAACTTGCATATTTTAAACTCTAGTAGATAACTAATTGTTGTTAATTTGGTAAAAAAAATGAAAGCCTTCATTTCAAAAGTTGCCAACGGACTATCATTAAGCGAATCTGAAGCTGAGGAAGCTTTTGGTATTATAATGTCTGGTGATGCAACTCCCTCGCAAATGGGGGCATTTTTAATGGGACTTAGGCTCCGCGGAGAAACTATCGAAGAAATAACAGGTGCTGCTAGGGCCATGAGAAAAAAATCAAAGAAAATCAAAGCCCCAAAAGACGCATTAGATATAGTTGGCACAGGCGGAGATAGTACAGGAACCTTTAACATCTCAACCGGATCCGCATTAGTGGCAGCTGGAGCTGGGG
>PTLG01000146.1 GCA_002937995.1 Alphaproteobacteria bacterium MarineAlpha3_Bin7
TTCAGATTTTACCGTCTGGTCCTGATCCAGCGGTAGATTTTTCCAGAGCCTGGTTTGATACAATAATGCAGTTGTCACCGAAACCAAAGTCAATCGCTTTTGTTGCAGCTGATGCGGAATTTGCCAGAAATCTGAAAGATGGTGCTGTTACAAATGCTAAACGGTTAGGAATGAAAATAACTTATAACAAGAACTATAAGCCTGGCACACCAGACTTCACTCCTATCATCCGAGCCATGAATGCGACTAATCCCGACGTTATTTATGTCGCAGCTTATCCTCCAGGAGCAGCTGGTATGACAAGAGCTGTAAGTGAAGTTGGAACCAAAGCGAAAGCTTTTGGCGGCGGAATGGTTGGGCTCCAATTTTCAGGAATTATGAAGGGTTTAGGACCAAAATTGAATGGTATTCTAAACTATGATTTTTATGTTCCAGAGCCTAATATGACACTTTATCCAGGTGTTGTAGATCTTTTGAAACGTTATCAAAAAGTTGCACCTGCAAGAAAAGTGGACCCCAAAGGTTGGTATTTGGCTCCATGGTCATATGCATATTTGCAAATTCTTGGTGATGCGGTTAATGCAGTCGGTAAAATAGATCATGCAGCGATTGCTAAGTACATTCACAAAACTGAGTTTACCACAGTTGTTGGTAAGGTTAAATTTGGTCCAAATGGTGAGTGGGCAAAAGGTCGCACTTTGACTGTTCAATGGCAGAATATTAAGAAGAAAAATGATCTTGAACAGTTTGCTCAACCTGGAATTCGCAAAATCATGGCTCCGGCCGCTTTTGCTACAGGTAAAGTAAAACCTTTTAATTCACTTCGTTAATAGTCGTTTGTGATTTACGATTGATCTTTGCGGGTGGGGAAACCCACCCGCATACAATTTTAGATTGGGTGCATAGTGTTTACAGCTGAATTATTAATGAACGCCTTGGTTACAGGTATTCTTTTAGGTGGGTTTTATGCTGCCTTGGCTATTGGGCTTTCCATTGCTTTTGGCTTATTGGATATTGTTAATATTGCCCATCCAGCCTTTATTATTTTGGGGGCATTTGTGGCCTTTATTTTTAATTCCCAATTTGGTTTAGATCCTATATTAGTAAGTGTTATTTTTGCCCCAGTTTTTTTCCTAATTGGTGTACTTATATATAAGGTTTATTACGCTAGTTTTGAGAAAACCGGCGCGGAGGCCCTTAGAGGGCTCGCCTTCTTTTTTGGAGTTATGTTTATTATTGAGGTGCTTTTAATTATTTATTTTGGTGTTGATTTTCAAATGGTCCAGGCTGACTATATTGATTTTAAACTTACATTCGGCGGGGGCGTTGACCTTCCCTTTCGCATGTTGGTGCCTTTTGTAATAGCCATGATAATGACATTGGGTCTCCAATATTTTTCCTCTAAAACCTTCTTTGGAAAGGCCATGCAAGCCGTAGCTCAAGATCCAGTAGCTTTGAGGTTAATGGCTATTGATCCAGCTAGAATTAAGCGAATAGCTTTTGGGATTTCTCTTGCTACCTGCAGTATAGCTGGTGCACTTTTTGTTATTGTTATGCCAATAGAACCTTCTATTGGCAGGCTTTATATTGGTATTGTTTTTGCCATTGTTGTTTTGGGTGGTCTTGGATCTCAGACTGGCACATTAATTGGCGCAATGCTTTTAGGTTTGGTTGAAAGCCTCATCACGACGTTTTTTGGCCCGTCTTGGTCACCTGCAGTAGCTTTCGGTGCCCTTATATTAGTTTTGGCTTTCAAGCCTACAGGTATTTTAGGAAGAGTTGGAGATACAAGAGGGTGACGTCAAATAATAAATTTTATTCTATTATCGTTGGACTAGCCGTTCTAGCTTATCTCGCTACGGCTTTGGTAGATAATCAGTATTATTTCTTTGCCGGGTTTGCCATTTTGCAATTGATGATCATGGCATTGGCATGGAATATATTGGGTGGTTATGTAGGGTATGTAAACTTTGGTAGTGCCGCCTTTTTTGGGCTTGGGGCCTATGCAGCAATCTTTGTAATGGAGTATTTCAAGGCGGACTTATTTACACAGATAATAACAGCAGGCTGTTTTTCGGCTATTGTTGGCCTTGCAACTGGAGCACTTACTTTGCGGTTACGGGGCGTGTACTTTGCTATTGCGACGCTAGCTTTACTTGTCGTTTCTGAGACACTAATTCTAAATTGGGACTACGTTGGAGGTGCAGCAGGTGCATATATCCTTCCAAAGAGAAACCCAACTGTTCTTGGTCTGCTTATTGTAGGTAAAGAAAATGCGTTGTTTGGAAATTATAAGGAACTGCTGTTTTTTGTGCTATGTATCTTTGGGCTCGTCACTATTGTAATTTGCAGACTTATAGAGCGGTCTAAATTTGGTAGGGGCTTGGAAGCTTTAAGAGATAATGAGCAGGCTGCAGAGAGTATGGGCGTTCCGACTTTGCGGCTTAAGCTTATCGCTACGACAATTAGTGCGTCAATCATGGGTTTTACTGGTGGTGTGTTCCCCTACTATATGACGTTTATAGACCCTATCTCGGCCTTTAATTTAGATATATCAGTAAATGCATTAGCTATGCCTCTCATAGGTGGAACAGCAACCTGGCTGGGACCAGTTCTGGGAGCGGTCGTTTTGGGTACCCTTCAGCAAATAGCCACGGTTACTATTTCGTCAGAGATTAATTTATTGATCGTCGGGCTGTTTCTAGTTGGTTTTGTTATTTTTGCGCCCGATGGGTTTCTGGGTTTGATTAAGAAGTTTAGAAATAGGGGTGATTGACCGTGCTAGAGGTTAATAAACTAACTAAGAAATTTGGTGGTTTTACTGCGTTGTCAGATATTAATCTCGAGGTAAAACCTGGTGAGAGACTGGGGCTTATTGGACCCAACGGCTCTGGAAAAACAACTTTAATAAACTGCGTTTCTGGCACCATTCGGGATTATCAGGGAGAGGTGGTTTTTAATGGGGAAAATTTAAATAATTTGGTGGCGCATAAAAGGGCTCGTAGGGGTATTTCCCGTAGCTTTCAGATACCTAAGCCATTCTCAAGCATGACGGTTAAACAGAACCTGCTTATTCCGCTCGAATATGCTGTAACAGCTGAGCAGCTAGATGGCCTAACGATTGAGGAACATGCAGATAAGATCATGGAGGATCTTGAATTAAAGGATAAATCGGATGACCTAACTGGAGGTCTGACACAGATTGAAATGCGTAAGCTTGAGTTGGCGAGGGCGATGGCTTTGAAGCCGCAGCTACTTATATCTGACGAGGCAATGGCCGGGCTTTCAAGTTCAGAGGTTGATGATATTCTGAAAATTTTAATAGCCTTAAATGAGGCAACTAAAATAACGATCGTGATGATAGAGCATATTATGCGTGCAGTGATGAGCTTTTCAGAGAGGGTTGTGTGTTTAGATGCTGGTAAGGTAATTGCGAACTCAACCCCCAATGAGGTAATAAAAAACCCTGCAGTAGAAAAGGCGTATCTCGGTGAGTAAACTAACTATAAATAATATCTCAGCTGGTTATGGCTCTGTGCAAGTTCTACATGACGTCACGCTTGATGTTCAAACTGGAGAGACCGTTGTGCTTCTGGGAACCAACGGCAACGGTAAGAGCACCCTGCTAAAATCTGTGATGGGTTTAATTACTCCGAGTTCTGGTGCTGTTGAAATTGAGGTAGATGGCCAGATCACTAATCTTATCGGAAAGGGTACTGAGGAAATAGTAGAGCTTGGTGTTTCCATGGTTCCAGAGGGGCGACGTTTATTTCCATTATTGACAGTTGAAGAAAACCTAACGTTGGGTGCCTATAGGGAAGCCGCTCGAAGAAAAATAGCTGAAACACTAGATTTTTGCTTCACTACTTTTCCTCGTCTAAAGGAAAGACGAAAACAGCAGGCTGGTAGTCTAAGTGGTGGTGAGCAACAGATGGTAGCTGTAGCCCGAGCTCTTATGAGTGAACCAAGAATTTTGCTCGTTGATGAGCCATCGGTAGGTTTGGCCCCAATTTTGGTTAGCCAAATGATTGCCAAAATAAAGGAGCTCAAAGAATTAAAAAATCTTACTGTTTTGATGGCGGAGCAAAATTTTAATCAGGCAATTAAGATTGCAGATAGAGGTTATGTAATTGTTCATGGTCATATAGAGTTTGAAGGAAAGTCTGCGTCAGACCTCGAAAACAATGACATGATAAAACAGTATTACTTGGGGGCATGAGGCTACTATCGGCTTCCTTAGTGTTTGGCGTGAGTGTCTAGTGGAGACAGGCATATGGCAATAAAAGTAGTACAGCCACCCAAAGAGGATGTCCTTAAATGCGTAGCGAGGTATGAGTCTATAAACTCAACGGATAAGGGGCTACCAGACCAAGAAGTTGAAGGTTTCCGTCGTACGTTCCGTAATGTATTAGGTTTTCAAGACCCAGAAGGTGAGGATGAGTTCTCTCCTCTGGGGGACGACGCTAAACCATATATATCACATCTCCAACCTGGTTTTGGAATAGGCTATGTCTCAGCCAGGCCTGGCCAGGGCGTAATGATGCATACCCACGATACCAACGAAACATTTGTTGTAACTGAGGGGACTTGGATATTTGAGTGGGAAGGTGATACAGGAGATGAAAGAATAATATTGAAAGAAAAAGACGTAGTTTCCTTTTCACCCGGTATCCAGCGGAGGTTTGAGTGCATGTCTGCAAGGGAGGGGGAGCAGGAAGGTGAAATTATGGCCGTTATAGGGGGTGATACCCCGGTCGCGGAATTCTCACCAGAGGCTGTTGAGAGAATGCAAAAAGAGGGCGTTTGGCCAGAAACAGCATAGTATCTAGCAGTTAATCAATTTTCTAATTGGAGTATATTTTTTGCGCTTAGGTTATTTTACCCAGCCGGTTCACCCCATAACTAGAGATTATGCAACTGTGTTGAGAGAAAACCAGGAAGCAATTATTTTGGCCGATGAGTTGGGGTATTGCGAGGCTTTTGTCGGCGAGCACATGACTGACCTTGCCGAGCCTATTACTAACTGTTTAGTTTTTTTGGCAACACTAATTGAACGTACCAAGCAGATAAAGCTGGGTTCAGGCGTAATAAACCTACCCAGCTACCATCCCGTACATGTAGCTTCTCATGTAGCAATGATAGACCATTTGTTAGATGGTCGTTTTCTTTTTGGAATTGGTCCTGGCGGGCTGCCTTCAGACTTAGAGGTTTTTGGAAATTTAGAAATAAATCGGACTGAGAAGATGGTAGAGGCAATTGATCAAGTTTTAGAAATCTGGTCAGGAGAGCCTCCTTATAATATTAAAGGTAAGTATTTTCACACTTCGACAGAACGTATGCTGGCCGCTGATATAGGTCAGGGGGTTATTCCGTCGCCATTGCAAAAACCTCATCCCCCTATAATATTTACTGCGTTATCACCAAATTCAAAAGGGGTAGTAGAGGCGGCAAAGAGAGGTTGGCGGGGTATATCCTCAAATTATATCCAGTCCTATTGGGTGACAGGGCATCTGGATGGTTTCATGGAAGGTCGTCGTCTTTCAGGAATGAATGAGGATCCTCACCTTTGGTCAGTTGCAAAGAGTATTTTTGTAGCCGATAGTGACGAGATTGCAAAAAAATATGTTATGAATGAAGAAGGGCCATATAGTACCTATTTCCGAAGTTTTTTGACTAAGATAGAGAGGTTTATGCCGACTTGGACCTATTATGTTAAGACCCACCCCGATCAACCGGATAGTGAGGTCTCGGTGCAACAATGTTTAAATACTCAAGTTATCTATGGATCGGTCGATACCGTGGTGGAGCAGGTTGTTGAATTAAGAAAAATTATCGGAGAGTTTGGAACACTGATGTACGTGGGCCATGATTGGGCCGACAAGCCATTAGCTAGACGTTCAATGGAACTTATGTCTAAAGAGGTGATGCCGAAAGTTCATAAGATTTTGGGTGAGGAAAATTAAGTGATAACTAAGTTTTCCAGTAGTTTATTTCTAAAGTGACGCCATTGGGGTCCTTCACAAAGATTTGGAATAAATCCATATTAGGCACGTGCCGCTCAAAAAAATCTATATTCATTGTGTTTAGTGTTTTAATAAGCTCTTTGGGATCTGTTGCAACGAACGCTATATGATCAACGGCACCGCTTCCAGATACCTCATCCATGTTAATTTCACCTAGATAGTCAGTGAGACCATCTAAGTTATTTGGATCAATGCCGACCAAGTGGATAACAGCATGATCATTCAGATATAACCAGTAACCCGGGAAATCAAAATCTGGTCTATCGCCAACTGTCATACCAAGAACACTCTCATAAAACTCTCTACTGTCCTCAAGTTTTAATGTTCTTATTGAAGTATGATCAATGTTGGCTAATGGCATTTAGGTATTATCCATATAAAAAACCAAATATGTTTAACTATGTTCCAAATCCCTCGGTCGCATTAATAACTACATTCTCGACTTCTCCCGAACCGTCTCT
>PTLG01000147.1 GCA_002937995.1 Alphaproteobacteria bacterium MarineAlpha3_Bin7
CTTTATTACGCTAAAAAAGCTTTACCTGAAGAAAAATTTGGTTTGGCTGAAACGAAGGGTGACCTGAACAATATGCTAAAAGATAGAGAGATAGGGCTAATAGGTATTACAGCGGATAATCTAAGAATATTATCAAGCATTGATATAGGCTTTGCGGCAAATCTTCACTCTATGCAAGAAATGACAAACTCGGTGATTAGGTCTTATTTTGATATACTTAGGTCAAATAAGAATAAAGGAACTACTCTATACTGCTGTAACCGTATTTATAAAGAATTATACGATGGTGAAAAAATAATATTCTCAGAATATCCCTGGGATAAAAATGATAAAATAATCTTTGATGGCATCTGCCCTTGGGATAACTTCGAATACAACCTTAAGCCACCTTTTTGGCACCCCAATCCTAACAAGAAACAACATCGCCTAGTAGTTTTACAAGCTAAGGCTAATTAGCTAGCTGATGACCCAACAGATATACGAAAAATACGTTGATTTTAAAAATTACCAAACGCCTGTTCTAAGTGCTAAACACATACAACAATTTAACTTTGATTTTTGGATTCCATCTGATTGTAGCAGTTTGGATACAGTACTAGAATTAGGTTGCGGGACAGGACAGTTTTTAAACTACCTAAAACACAAAAATGTTCAAGAGTTTCTTGGTATTGATCAGGACCCAAATTTGCAGGAATTTATTCCCAAAGAGGTAGCTAATAACTTTAAGACTCAAAAAATAGAGGAATTCCTTAAGGAAAAAAGTTGGCAAAAACATTTTTCGAAAATAGTTTTATTTGATGTGTTAGAACATTTTTCCTATTCAGAGGGAGAAAATTTACTAAAAGCAATTAAACCGCTACTAACTGATAACGGAAAAATTATCTTGAAAACACCAAACATGTCATCACCATGGGGTGGACAATATCAATTTGGAGACCTAACACATTTGGCTCCATATACTCCAAGTAGTATGCGCCAGCTAGCAATTGTAGCGGGATACCAGGTAACAAATATACATCCACAAATGTCTGGAAGTCCAATTAGAAGAATAACAGACCCTATAATACATAAAATATTATCAAAATTGTTGATGACACCACCTGAAATATGGACCGCAAATTTTATTACTATTCTAGAGAAACAGGATTAGGGTTGAGATACGTAAGAGCTGTTTTAAGAATTTGGGGGGCTGTAATTGTGACGATACCCTTACTAGTTCTGTATCACTTTTTCTCTTTTGTTTCTCATCAGCAAAGAAATAATATTATTAGATATTGGTACGCAAGTATGGTCTGGTTTTCTGGTCTAACAATTTGTTGCTATGGAAAACCCGCAAATGTTCATCTTGTATCCAATCATGTAACATACTTAGATATTCCAGTTCTTGGCTCCCTACAAGATGTTAGATTTGTATCTAAATCAGAAGTAGCAAGCTGGCCAGTAATTGGCTATTTTGCAAGATTAGCAAATACTATTTTTATAGAAAGAACAAATAGGCATCTAAAATCTTACATAACTCACCTAACTTATGAATATAGCTCATCAACAAATATATGCATATTTCCGGAAGGAACTAGTACAGACGGCAAATCAATTAGACCATTCAAGAGTAGTTTATTTCAGGCCGCTATTAATGCCGCAAAAAACCAAAATATTTTTATTCAACCGGTTACTCTAAATTACATGAATACATCCAACTTATATGGAGAGCGAGAGGAAGTGTTTTCCTGGGTTGGGAATTATCCACTATTGCCTCACCTATGGAGAGTACTAAAGAACAAAAGTGGTAATGTAGATGTAATCTATCACAAACCACTGAGGGTAGCTGATTTTGAAAACAGAAAATCCTTGATAGCCGCAAATGAAGAAGCCATCTCTTCGGGCATCAAAAGGAAGTGATTTGGCAAAAAGTCTTATATTAATGAGACATGCGAAATCCAGCTGGGATAATTCCTATAAAGACGATTTTGATAGGCCTCTAAATTCTCGTGGCAAAGAGAATGCTCAGATGGTGGCAAAACACATTCACTCCTTGGGATTTAAACCAGAACTAACATTGTGCTCGTCAGCCGTAAGATGCAAACAAACTCTGGAACTCATAATACCTTATTTTCCTACAAAAATGCATATAAGGTACTTAGACGAGTTATACCTAGCACCAGAAAGAACCATTCTCGAGATGATTAAATCGATTGAATTATCAATCAACCAGATGCTAGTGATAGGCCATAACCCTGGCCTGTCAGATTTATCTCAATCCCTAATATATTCATCCAACAAAAAGAATGATTATTTTGAAACTCAGCAATTTCCAACCTCAGCTGCCAGTATTTTTGAAATGAGCATAAACAATTGGTTAAATTTAAAATTATCTGATTCAAAGATAATTGACTTTGTAACCCCAAAAAAGTTAATGGAGAAGAATTTAAATTCATAGATTTTAACCCGCCCCCATAATTATTTTCAATAATTAAGCAATTTTGTTAGCAGTTGAGATAGAAAAAATTGCTCTGCTTTGACAATCCTTAGTTTTTTTATTTTATTGTAATATTTTAAATGGAGCTTATCTCAGTGTTAAAAAAACCTACAGTCGCGGTCACTAGGAAATTACCAAAACAAGTCGAAATAAAAATGTCTGAGCTTTATAACGTGAGCTTGAATAAAGACGATAAACCTTTTACTAAATTAGAACTTATCAACTTGGTTAAGACAGTGGATATATTGATATGTGGGGTTACCGATGTTATTGACGCCGACATCATTTCTTCTGCAGGTAAAAACCTTAAGTTAGTTGCAAATTTTGGTGTTGGTGTAAATCATATAGATCTGCAAGCAGCGACTAGAAAGAATATTATAGTATCCAATACTCCGGATGTACTAACTGAAGACACAGCAGACTTAGCTTTAACCTTGATTTTGATGACTGCTCGAAGAGCAGGTGAGGGTGAGAGAATCGTAAGAAAAAATGCCTGGACTGGTTGGACACCCACTCAGTTAATGGGAACTCGCGTTTTTGAAAAAACTTTGGGTATAATTGGAATGGGGAGGATCGGGCAAGCTCTTGCCAAAAGAGCAAAAGGGTTTGGCATGAAAATACATTATCACAACCGCCGTCCTTGTAATAAAGAAATTGAAGACGAAATAGAGTCCATATACTTTGAAAATTTGGAGGAAATGCTTCCGACTGTAGACTTTTTATCTATCAATACACCTTTCACTAATGAAACAGCCAATATAATCAATTCGAGCCGATTGGATTTGCTTAAATCTAATTGTATACTTGTCAACACAGCTAGGGGTGGCATTGTAGATGAAGATGCCCTGATACATTCCCTTAAAACGAAAACAATAGCTGGTGCAGGTCTAGACGTTTATGATGGAGAGCCAAAAATAAACCCAGAATTTTTTCAATTAGAAAACGTCGTTCTCCTGCCGCATTTAGGTTCTGCCACCCTAGAAACACGAGTAGCGATGGGATTTAGGGTAATAGCTAATATTGAAAAATTTTTAGAAAACAACTCAGTAGTGGATAATGTTATATAAATTGCAGAGCACCTACTTAAAAGTTATTTTTCATAGACCAAGGATTTCCTCTGCGTTACCATGGTAAAACTTCTCAAGTATTTTGGTTGTATAACCGATCTCTTCCCATTCTCTAAATATTCGCTCATAGGGCATCGAAGGATAATCCGATCCAAACATGACTTTGTCCTGTAATCTACCCCTTATATCTCTTTTTATACTGTCAGGTAGGTATTTTGGGGCCCAACCTGACATTTCCCAATAGACGTTCCCCTTATGTAAAGTCACAGCAGTCATCTCATCAATCCAAGGCCAACCCGGATGAGCACAAACAATTTTTAGCTGAGGAAAGTCAGCTGCTAACTTGTCAACACATTCAGGATGAGCATGTCGAATTATTGCTCCCATACCCCCAGGCATTCCTGCACCCATACCTGTCGTACCAACGTCAATCATTACTGGCACATTTAAAGCATTAATAGTTTCAAAGAGGGGATAAAATTTCTCATCATTTACTGCAAAATGCTGCATTATTGGATGAAAGTGAAACCCCATCAATCCCAAAGTTTCTATTGCATACTTTACCTCGTTTATCGCGCTGTCTTTAAAGGGATCGACAGTCCCCCAACATTGAATAATTCGACCCTGATTACGTTTCCACATTGAATGGACGTAGTCATTTCCACAGGGAGGTGTACCTACGGTTGTTTCCAGATCAAGAGCTACGAGGCAACTTTCCACGCCAGCTTCGGCAAACTCCGAAATTACTTCTGCCTCCGTTTTAGCAGACCACTCTCTATTCCAGTACTTAGCTAAAGCATCCACGTAAGGTCCTTGGCAATCTATCCACTCCTGAGTGCTCGGGTAACAATGAAGGTCAATTATTCTCATTTACTCGAGTCCCTTTCCTCATCAATCTTTTTTGAAATCTCCTCCGTCAGAATCTTTTTTGAAACTTTGCCAAAAGTAGAAATGGGAAACTCCTCTAAAATCTCTAATCTCTCCGGCAACTTAAACTTTGCAATTTCTCGCTCTTGAAGGAATAAAACCAACTCATCAAGTGTTATTTTGTGATTACCCTGCAATATTACATATGCACACATACGCTCCCCCAATCTCTCATCCGGCATTGGTACGCACGCTATATTTTTTATTTTAGGGTGTTGCAAGATCAGGTTTTCCACCTCTTCAGCACTAATCTTTTCCCCACCCCGATTTATCAAATCTTTTATCCGACCCTCAACAATGTAGTTGCCCGATGAGTGTTGCCTCATTAAATCACCCGACCTATAAAACCCATCTGTAGTGAAAGCCTTCTTATTATGTTCAGGGGTCCCAAAATACCCTCTCAGCGTATAGGGCCCTCTCACACAAAACTCCCCAACCTCGCCTCTTTTAACCTCTTTGTCATTTTCATCTACTATACGAATTTCATCGGCTGGGCTAACAGGGCGACCAGAGGTTTCTAACTGCACCTCCTCGGGATCCCCCTTTCGTACAAACATTATTACCCCTTCTGACATACCAAAATTTTCTTGGACAAACACGGAGGGTATCAATTCTTTTGTCTTCAACCGCACCTGAGGTTGCAGTCGCTGGCCACCCGATTGAATCATTCTGAGGCTAGATAAATCGAATTTACCTATTTCTGGATCGTTTATCCAGCCTATTAATAAGGCTGGCACCACATGTATATGAGTGACACTATGTTTTTCAACTAATGAAAATACATCTCGCCCCTTAGAACTAATAGAAAGTACAACTTTGCCACCCTTAAATAAGAAACCCTGCAATCCCGGACAAGCTAAAGGCAGGTTGTGTGCAATCGGCAGAACTAACAATAGAACAGAATTCTCATCTACCTCCGTAACTTCTGTAGCTTGTTTTGAATTATAAGCATAGTCGTTATGAGTCCTAGGAATAAGTTTAGGAATCCCAGTAGTACCACCTGACAGCTGAAAAACAGCTGGGTCCAGGGGATCTATATTAATTGAGTTTAAGTCTTGCTTAGGTCTTGAAGCAGGGCGATTTATCAGCTCGTCTAGCGAGTAAGTTCCACTGGGGGCTTCTCCAAAGACTATAATATGCTCAAGTTTATTTTTCTCCGATTTTATTCTCTTTGCCATATCGATAAAATCGAAATCCTTGGCCTTATCTGGAACCACACATGCTGTTGCACCAGACAAACTAACAAATTGGCTTATCTCCGAATATCGATGCGATACTAGCGAAGCAATTGGGATACAGCCTAATTTTTGTAAAGCTAAATATAATAAAGGAAACTCTTTTATATTAGGTAATTGAGGAACTATACGATCTAATGGTTTAATTCCCATATCCAACAAATTTAAAGCTAAATTATCCGATTTTACATCTAGGTCTTGGTAGGTCCATTCAATATTTCCATCTACCAGGGCAATATTATCAGAAAATTTTTTAAATCGAACTGCATACTCCTCACGAAGGGGCCTATCTTCCCAATAGCCATCCTTTCGATACCTATCTATAAATTCTTTAGGAAACGGAACAAAACCCTCAAGCATTTTCACCTCTGATCTAAGTCGTACTCGTAAAACCACCATCTATTGTGATAATTTCACCAGTTACAAACTTATTATTTTCAGCTAAATTAACTACTACCTCTCCTACATCAGTGGCAGTTGCCACTCTTTTCAACGGCGTGTACTTTGCCCTCCGTGACATTAACCCCTCATAATTATCACCCAACATCTGCTCCATCCAATCGCCCTCCAACCAACCAGGCGCCACAGCATTAACTCTAATTTCTGGACCTAAAAACCCCGCTAGAGTTTTTGTTAAATTTGCAACTGCTGCTTTGCTAGCCGCATAAGCAAATGGTTGAGGCCCGGG
>PTLG01000148.1 GCA_002937995.1 Alphaproteobacteria bacterium MarineAlpha3_Bin7
AGTGTTCCAGTCTTCGAGGGTTATCTCTGTTAAAGGTTGTTGTCCTAGTACAACGCCAGCATTGGCAACAGCAGCGTCAATATGTCCAAATTTGCTAATGGTATGGTTAACCAAGTCCTCTATTGCATCTGGATCTCTTACATCTGTGAGCCTAAATGTTACATATTCTTCCCCGCTCAAAGCTATACACTCTCTACAAGTAATCTGTAGCCCACTTCCATCCAAACCTGCGGCAACTACAGAGGCTCCGTCTTCAACGCAACGGAGGGCAATGCTCTTTCCAATGCCAGATTCTGCGCCAGTAATAATAATAACTTTTCCTGATAATCTCTTTTTCATCCATTTACCTCCTTGATATTTTGTTTTTGTTGAGAATAATCAATATTATGGCTATTAAACCAAACAAAAGTCTTGTGATACAATAGCAGTCTAAATATTCACTAATTTGGTGGGATGCTGGTGACCTATTTTGAAGTAAAACTGGAGCCAATTACAGTAAAATATGAGGAGGAGGCGACCTTTACGGAGACATATGGCTTTGTTGGTAGTCAGGGTGTTGTAGTTTTGGAGGGGATATATTTTATTCCCAAAGAAAAAAAATCAGAAACCATTGTATTGATGATGCATCCCTCAAGCACTCTTCAGCAATTGCCAATACCTATGGTGCTTGCGGAGTCTGGGGTACATGTACTTTGTTGTGCAAGTAGGTATCCAAAAAATGATTCAGCACTTATCATGGAGAAAGTGCTTCTAGATTTGGGAGCATATATAAGATTTGTTAAAGAAGAGTTGGGTTATAAAAAGGTAGTTCTCTTGGGATGGAGTGGCGGTGGGTCCCTCGCATTGTTTTATCAGTCACAGGCTGAGAAACCTACTATTACGCATACCCCAGCTAACGATGAAGTTAACTTATTAAAAGCTAAACTAATACCAGCGGATGGACTAATGTTTATAGCAGCACATATAAGTAGAGCGTTAGTACTTACGGAATGGATGGATCCTTCAGTTTTGGATGAGGTAAATCCAGACATTCGAGAAAAGGCTTTAGATATATATGATAGAGAAAATGTAAATCAGCCCCCATTTTCGGCTGATTTTCTGCGCGAATATAGATTAGCTCAGATTACCAGAAATAAGAAAATTACTTTGTGGGTAAAAAATAAACTTGAAGAGCTTAAATTTCGAAATGATGGTCAGCTTGAGATGGGTTTTGTTGTTCATAGAACAATGGCTGACCCTCGGTGGATAGATCCAAGCGTTGACCCCAACGATAGAAAACCAAATTGGTGTTACCTAGGAGAACCCCGAGCTGTTAACAATGGCCCAGCTGGACTTGCTAGATTTTGCACACTGCGGAGTTGGTTGTCTCAGTGGTCGTTAGAGTATTCCCGAGCAGATGGTGAGTTAAGTGCAAAACAAATATCAGTCCCATTCCTGGCCATTGAAAATAGCGCCGACGATGCCTGTCCAGCTGGTCATACTGAGAGGATCTATATGGCAGCAGGAAGTAATGATAAGGAAATGAAAGTTGTAAAAGGGGCTGGCCATTATTATAAGAATCAGCCTGAAAAATTAGAAAAAGCAGTGTCATTTATCTCAGAATGGCTGCAGGTTCGAAATTTTAGCTAAAAATTAAAAAAGATATATAGCTTTGTATTCATCTAGATATCAGAAAAAGATTATTGCGGCATTGGGACCTACTAATACCGGCAAAACCTATTTAGCTTTCGAGAGAATGATGGGGTATCATAGTGGAGTGATTGGGTTTCCACTAAGGTTGTTAGCTAGAGAGAATTATGACAGGGCAATAACAATTAAGGGTTATCAGAACGTTGCGTTGGTAACAGGAGAGGAGAGGATAGTACCTGAAGGAGCTCAGTATTATTTTTGTACCGTTGAGGCAATGCCCAAGGACCAGCTTTTCGAGTTTTTAGCTGTGGATGAAATCCAAATGGCTGGTGATCCTGATAGGGGGCATATTTTTACAGATAAAATTCTCCACTCTAGAGGTACCTTGGAGACTATGTTTATGGGGTCTCACACTATTACTTATTTATTAAGAAAATTAGTTCCTGAGGTAAAAATTGTTAGTCGGAATCGTTTTTCTTCTCTTACCTATACAGGTCAAAAGAAACTGGTTCATTTGCCACCTAGGACAGCCATAGTTGCATTCTCAACAGAGGATGTTTATTCGGCAGCCGAACTTATTCGTAGACAAAGTGGCGGAGCGGCTATTGTTATGGGCGCCTTAAGTCCGCGAACTCGAAATGCGCAAGTTGATTTATTTCAAAATGGTGTTGTTGATTACTTAGTGGCCACGGATGCCATAGGCATGGGCTTGAATATGGATGTTGATCACATAGCTTTTGCTGCAGTTGAGAAGTATGACGGAAGGTCTTGGCGCAATCTCCGTTCTAATGAGATGGCGCAGATAGCGGGTAGAGCTGGCAGATATAGAAGAGATGGTACTTTTGGTGCAACTGGTGAGGTTGGTCCCATCAGGCAGTCCATGGTTTCTTCCATAGAGAACCATGAATTTGAAAAACTCTTATCGCTACGTTGGAGAAACGGACTTCTAGAGTTTGGAAGTATTGAGTCTCTAATTCATAGTCTAAGGCGAGTGCCTAAAAAGAGGGGCCTTTTGAGGGTTGATAGGCCAGAAGATGAGCAAATTTTGGGTGTTTTAGCGCGAGATCAAGAGATTGTCGGTAAATTAAATAATGAGAGCTCTGTACAATTACTATGGAGTGTCTGTCAGCTGCCAAACTTCCGAAATTCAGCTAGCAGTAGTCATCATCACTTGGTTAAAAAAGTATACAGTTTCTTATATGAAGAAGGAAAAATACCAGATGAATGGATCTCTGGACAAATTAGAATGTTGGAGCGAGTTGATGGAAATATAAATGACTTGCTAGATAGAATAGCTGGAATACGCATTTGGACATATATTTCAAACAAAGCGGAATGGGTAGAGGAATCTTCTGGCTGGGATCTCAAAACTCGCCAAGTAGAAGACTATTTATCTGATGCTTTGCATCAAAACCTAACTAAAAGGTTTGTAGACCAGAAAACGTCTGTGTTGGTTAAGCGTTTGAGAAATAAAAAAGACATTCAAGTAGACATAAAAGAAGATGGAGTAGTTGCAGTAGAAGGAGTAATGGCTGGAAGAATCCAGGGATTAAGGTTTTTAGATGAAAAACGTGAAAACAACTCAAACAGGAGTTTGCTAAAAAATGCTATTAGAAAACCACTTAGTGGGGAGATTAACAAGAGAGCAAAAGATCTACTTTCGTCTATCAATATTAGTTTAAGCCTTTCATTTGATGCGGCAGTTTTGTGGAACGGTTTTCCTATAGCTAGGCTAAGGAAGAGCAACAATTTTTATAAACCTAGGCTGGAAATCTTAACAGCCCCATTGATGGCTCAAAACTTGAGGAAAGCTATCAAAAGGTTTCTAGAAAACTGGTTAATTGATTATGTGGAGCATAATCTAAGATCCTTATTTAAATTAACAAAATCTAATTCTGATAGCCCGTTGAGAGGTGTTTTGTTTCAATTTTTCGAGAGGCATGGTTCGTTACCCAAAAGCCTAGTTTCGGGACAAATCAAACAACTAAGTGGAACTGATTATAAAGAACTAAAAAGGCTTGGCATCCAGATAGGTAGGGAAGAGTTGTTTATGCCGGGGTTACTGCATACTAAAGCCCGACAACTTCTTTTTATTCTATGGAATGTTTTTAACCAAACACCGAGCGGCTATTCTATGTTGGACTTAAGCAGAGTCAGTATAAAAGTTGAGCCAGAGTTTGCAATTTCGCTTTATGAGATCGTAGGGTACCGTTTGCGCGGGGATCTCTTAATACGGGTAGATATACTCGAGAGATTTCTGGGTAAAATTAAGAAAATTTCAAATAATGGTCTACTTACAACAGATTTGGAATTGTTGAATTTGCTAGGGTGCAATAAAGAAAATTTTGACTCTGTTTTAACCGCTTTAGGATACAAGTTGCAAAATAATAATGTCTCTGGATATAAGTTTGTTGGCCTTAAACCAGGGACAAAATTAAAAAGAAGTCAAAACATGGGTATAAAAGCCCAGGCAGTTGATGAGAACTCCCCGTTCTATAAACTAAAGGAATTAATTTAGTTTAATGAGTGTGAACAGAAATAGGTTAGATAATTGGTTTTGGTGTGCTAGATTTGTTAAGAGCAAGACCTTGGCGGGAAAATTGTGTCGTTCGGGCACAGTCAGGGTCAATGGTAACCTTACAAAAAAAGCCCACTTTAATATCAAAGTTGGGGATGTCGTAACCTTTCCTCTTGGTATACAAATTAGGGTGGTAAGGGTAGTTAGAATAAGCAATAGAAGGGGCCCATATAAAGAAGCTCGTGAAACATATGCTGATCTTACGCCTTATCCCAAGATTGAGTTTTCTAATTCGCTACGAGATAGGTTGCCCGTAATTGAGCCAATTAGAGGTTCTGGAAGGCCAACAAAATATAAACGTAGACAATTTGATAGATTTAAAGGGAAAATGTAGTCTCGTCACATGTTTCCTAACTACATAGTAAATGGTCAGGTTATATCAGAATTTTCTGGTGAAACTATAAGGATTTAATTGGGAAAGGTAATATTTTAATGTTTAGGCAGATAAAGGATGCACTTTTCGTCAATAACAAAATGGACGAAAAACAAGAGAAAAATAATTATGACGAAGTTGAGATTTCTATAGCCGCCTTGCTTGTGGAGGCAGCTTGTTCAGATGGTGTTTTTGATGATGAGGAGAGAAAAAGTATAAGAGCAATTTTGGGGAGCTACTATAAATTATCAGAAGAGAAAATTGAGAGTTTGATCCTTGAAGCAGAGGAAATTGTGCAAGATTCTGCACAAATATACGGGTTTACAAAATTGGTTAAGGATACATACGAAAATGATCGGCGAATAGAGCTTATTGAAATGTTGTGGGAAGTCGTGTTTGCGGATGGCAAGGCTGATGCCTTTGAGCAGAACCTGATACAAAGGGTAGCAGGGCTTATATTCGTTTCGGATAAAGATAGGGGTCTTGCTAGGAAGAGAGTTATTGATAGGCTTGGCATAAATGCATGACAGGTGTATATGAATCGGTTAGAAGTGTATTAAGTAAATTAGGGTAAGTTAAATTAAAATAAGCTTGAATAGCGAACAATTGATAGGATAAAAGACATGGCATATGTGGTAACAGAAAACTGCATTAAATGTAAGTATATGGATTGTGTAGAGGTTTGCCCTGTAGACTGTTTTTATGAGGGTGAAAACATGCTGGTAATCCATCCAGATGAATGCATAGATTGTGGGGTTTGTGAGCCTGAATGCCCTGCTGAAGCAATAGTTCCCGATACTGAAGATGGCCTTGATGAGTGGGTTGAAATCAATCAGAAGTATGCTGAGAGTTGGCCTAATATAACGACAAAAAAGGAGTCGCCTTCGGATGCTGACGAATGGAAGGATAAGCCAGATAAAAAGTCAGAGTTAAGTGCAAATCCTGGAGAAGGAGACTAATTATAAAGTCTTAGTCTTGTTTTAGACGTATTATTTTATTTTTATGCTTTTTGCCACTGCTTTTTGGAGTTGTGACTTGCATTTTTAGCATTTAAATAAGTCGTATTTCTAATTATAATTGAATGGTAAGATAGTTTAATGGCCAAAAAAAAGTCGGTTTCGAAAAAAAAAGCTAAACTTGTAAAGTCAGCCAGATCTAATAAAAAATCTGTAGTAAAAAAGTCTAGTGTAAAAAAGTCTAGTGTAAAAAAGTCTAGTGTAAAAAAGTCTAGTGTAAAAAAGTTAGCCTCAAAAACTTCTAAAACTAAAAAATCCGCTGCAACAAAGCTGGTGACAAAAAAGAAAACGATAAAACAGTCAGTGGTAAAAAAGTCTGGTGCCAAAAAGGCGACTATAAAAAAGACTGTTACAAAAAAATCTGTACAAAAAGAAGTTTCGGTGGGAAGCCCAATCCCTCAAAGTAATTCCTTACAACAAAAAAATGTAAGACCAAAAGCAGGGGAGCAAAAAAAACCAAAAAGGCCCAAGGTAAATTTAAAATCTGGGGATTATGTCGTATATCCGACTCATGGTGTGGGTCAGGTCCAGGGTATTGGGGAAGAAACAATAGCTGGCCAAGAATTAGAACTAGTTGTGGTTACCTTTGATAATGAAAGGATGACACTGAGAGTTCCTACTGACAAACTGGAAGCATCTGGGTTACGCCCAATAGTCTCAGCTAAAGAGATGGAGGTGGCCCTAGCCGTTTTGACAGGAAGAGCAAGGGTAAAAAGAACCATGTGGAGCAGGAGAGCTCAAG
>PTLG01000149.1 GCA_002937995.1 Alphaproteobacteria bacterium MarineAlpha3_Bin7
CATCCAAATTCAAGAGAATTCTAATGAATAAACTAATTACAAAGCTTGTTGTAGAGGGGCTCTCCCATCATTACCCGGATGAATATACAGGAGAGTCGGTCCATGCTCTCGAAGATATTAATTTAGAGTTGTACGAAGGCGAACTTGTATCTGTGGTTGGGCCAAGCGGCTGCGGTAAATCAACATTACTCAATATACTTGCAGGACTACTACCTTACAAAACAGGTACTGCCAGCGTTGACGGTGAGATAATAAGTGGGCCTGGTCCAGATAGGGGTGTTGTTTTTCAAGAGCATGCCATATTGCCTTGGCGTACAGTTTCCAAAAATATTGGACACGGTCTGGAAATTAAAAAAATTTCTCAAACGGAGATAGATCAGAGAGTACAGGAATTTATAAATCTTGTGGGTTTGACGGGGTTTGAAGATAAATACCCGCATGAATTATCTGGAGGAATGAAACAAAGGTGTCAGGTTGCGAGGACACTCTGTGCTGATCCGGTTGTTATGTTGATGGATGAACCATTTGCTGCTGTAGATGCCCAGACGAGAATTACTCTGCAGGAGGAGTTGAACCGTATAGCAATGGCAACAAAGAAAACAATTCTATTCATCACGCACGCTGTCGATGAGGCCGCTTTTCTGGGGGATAGGTGCCTAGTTTTTTCAGCTAGGCCAGGACGGTTGAAGGAAATAGTGGAGATTAAGATCCCCAGAGAAAAAAGAATTTGGTCTGACATGAATCAGGATAAGGAATTTATTTCAGCGCGGGACAGGATATTGAAGTCAGTAAGAGAGGAGGTTTTAGTTGCAGTCGAGGAGTAAACTGGACCGATTTCTATGGTCGTTACAACAACTTATGAAAATTGACGCCATGAATTTAGTTATTCTGGTTATTTTTGTACTTATTGGATGGTCTTTAATATCTGACAATATAGCAAATCCAGCTAGATATTTACCGTCGCCAATAGCAGTAGCATTGTCTTCTGTGGACATGCTCGTTAAGGGGCTTTTACCCAGTTATTTCAGCGACACCTTACTAAGATTAATTATCGGTAGTGCAATCGGTTTAGCAGCTGGAATACCATTTGGTCTGTTGCTTGGCCTTAATCGGACCGTTGCGGATATGTTCCATCCGATGCTTAACTTTTTTCAATCGGTTTCAGGTATTGCAATTTTTCCTATTGTTGTAATTTGGTATGGTAATAGCGATGTGACTGTTTTGATTGTGATATTGTACACAAGCTTCTTTCCAATAGCTTTTAATGTATTGTCTGGTGTTAGAGAAATACCGATTCGCTATATCAATGCCGCCCGGACACTTGGAGCAAGCCGGTTTCAGGTAATGAAAGACGTACTTTTTCCAGGTGCTATGCCCCATATAGCTACAGGTTCTCGACTGAGTATTGGATTTGCCTGGCGAGCAGTTATAGCTGGTGAAATGCTAGCAGGACGGCAGGGCCTTGGATGGATGATATTTACGGGGCAGGACTCGGACAAAACTACAGAAATCATCCTAGGTATGGTAATAATTGGGTTTACCTGGATAATTTTGGATCATTATCTTTTGCGCCCGTTGGAGGAGCGAACTATTGAGAGATGGGGGCTTGTTCAACGATGATAGTACTTTCAAGGCTCTCAGTTGCTTTGCAACGTCGGTTTGGACGCCAGAGGATAAGAAAAATTGCATTGGGATCTGTTCCCTTTTTGGTACTTGTAGCTATTTGGCACGCCAATACTGTTTTTGAGTGGTTGCCGCCAGTTTTTGTGCCAGCAATCGGTGAGGTGTGGGATGCTATATTCTTTTTGCAGGAAGATTGTCCTGGTTTTGTTCCACTAATACAATTGGATAATGACTGCATGATGACAACCCACATACTATCCAGTCTGGGGCGGGTTATCCTAGCAACAGTTGTAGGGCTCCCGGCAGGTATTGCGCTAGGGATATTGGCTGGGATGAACCGACCAATTTCGAAATTTTTAGAGCCAGTAGGTGTCTTTGCTAACTCTATTTCTGGGATAGCTTGGATACCACTAGCAATTGTTTGGTTTGGTGTAGGCTGGGTTACAACACTGTTTATAATGCTTAATACTATTTTCTGGCTTATGTTTTTTAATTCAATGCTCGGTGTCCGGAGTGTCGCAAAGGTTTACGAGGATAGTATTCTGACTATGGGCGGAAGTCGTTGGGATGTAATTACTCAAGTGTATCTGCCGGGTGCTATGCCAAGTATAATTACGGGAATGAGAATGAGTATGGGTTTTGGCTGGCGTGCCTTGATAGCGGCAGAAATGATTGGTGGTGATAGCGGTCTTGGTTTTATGATTTTTACGTCCGCAGCCGAGTTTAAGATTGAGGAGGTGTTCTTAGGAGTTATTATTATGGCTCTTATCTTTATGGCAACAGATAGGTATTTATTGGCACCTCTGGAAAAATGGACTGTAGAGCGGTGGGGATTAGTTTGGAAACCAACTTAATTTTTGGGAGAAACAAAGGTGTCTGATCCGATTAATTCGGGAGCCTCTGGGGGTGATATTCTGGAATCAAGCTTCCAAAGGCGTCGTTGGTACCATCAACGTGACTTTAGGTTTTTAGTAGTAGTAGTAATTTTTATAATTTTGTTTCAGGGCTATGGTTTCTTTTCCAGTTCCTCCAGGATTGGAGAAAAATTGGAAGCAGCTATAAGTTCAGGAGAGACCAAACTAGAAATATTAGTTTGGGCAAAGTTTCCTGCAGAGGCTTTTCACATGGAACTCTATCAAACATTAGGTGCGGTGAGAGGGGAGCAGCAGGGAGCTGTCCGCCTTGCAGGTGTTGTGCCCTCGGATATTAAATTTTTATCCAGAAAGTATTGGATAAAGACAATAGACATAGCCCCCCCAGAAAAATAAATAGAAAACATAGTTGTATTAATCATGAAACTAGTAACCTTTTTACGTGATAATTACCAAAGTATCGGTGTTCTTGGTTCGGGTACCGCAACACTCATAGACATCCAACAACTCAAGGGTCAGTTTCCATCTTCAATGATTGACTTTGTTAGTCTGGGAGATGCGGGCTTGGATCGGCTAAAGAAAGCTGTGACTGACGCACCCAATGAGGCGGTTTTAAACCTTGCGGATGTGGAATTATTAGCGCCAATCCCTGTGCCACGGAAAAATATTATGTGTGTGGGGCGGAATTATCATGAGCATGCAAAAGAATTTCACGACTCAGGTTTTGATGCAACGGCTGGAAAAACAGCCGTTCCAGATGATCCAATTATATTTACAAAGGCTCCAACAAGTGTAATTGGTCCCAATGCCAGTATACCGTCACATCTCGATCCAACTAATTCTGCAGATTACGAGGGTGAGCTGGGTGTGGTAATTGGAAATGGGGGGCGAGGTATACTGAAACAAGATGCTTTCCAGCATGTCTACGGCTACACAGTTATTAATGATGTAACAGCCCGTAATCTTCAGCATAAGCACAAACAATGGTTTATTGGGAAGAGTTTAGATGGCTTTTGCCCAATGGGACCTACTTTGCTAACTGCAGGTGAAGTTGATGACGTGGGCCGCCTAAATCTGATAACGGCTGTTAATGGAGAAATTAGGCAGGACGCGTCTGTAAGTGATTTAATATTTGATATACCCACCTTAATTGAAACTATTTCGGCGGGTATTACCCTCGAGCCTGGCGACATAATTGCTACTGGCACACCAGTGGGTGTAGGTATTGGTTTTGAGCCCCCAATATTTTTGAAGCCAGGTGATGTTGTCCGCGTAACAATAGAGCCAATTGGTAGTTTGGAAAATACTGTAGTCTAGTAGAAAGATAGACAATATAACCTGGCGAGTTCAACACGGACTTGCTCCACAAAATTATGGAATTTTACAGTTATTTTGAAATAGTAAAATAGCTGGAAATCTTATCTAACTATTTTCTTGTGCAAGCCGTTTTGGGTCGTTTTTAACTTTTCTTTGAGGTGACCAATTAGCACTTGCCTCATAGTTTCTGCTCTATCTCTATCCGTAAAAGAATACTCTCTGATATCATCGACATCTATTCTAACACTAAAATTATAGAAAGCGCCCTCCTTCCGGATTTGAGAAGCACTACCCATAGCAATCTTATCTGGATTTGTCATGGTTCCGGAGAGTGTTTCAACTATCTTAGTCATATTATGTTTCCACGTCGTTCATACAAAAGGTATGGTAATAATTAAACTAGTTATGAAAGTCTATTAGAAATATTAACAAACTGTCAATTGATTAATAGTCTAGAAAATGAATGTTATAGAAAATATATATAGGTTTCCTATAAAGGGACTTACCGGGCAAACTATTGACGTTGCAAAATTAGAGCCTGGAGAAGTGATTGAGGGTGACCGGGAATATGCTTTTGCGAGACAGGGTGTTGAATTTGACCCAGATCACCCCTCATATTTGCAAAAAACACATTTTTTAGCTCTAGTGCGTGATGAAAGGTTAGCTGAATTAAATACTATAATGGACCCGGTTTCTAATAGACTGACAATAATTAAAAACCAGAAAATTATTGCAGAATGGAATCTTAAAAGTGATGAAAAAAGAGAGGCATCAGAGTTTTTTAAGGCCTATCTCAATATGCCCGAAGACAAAGGGGTTCATTTAGTTCGAGCAGCTGGCGGTACAAAAGAACATTCATTTTCTGATGTTCCGGATAAGGCTGTTTCCTTCATTAATTTAAACTCTATAAAACATCTGGAGGAAAAGATTGGTAATAATGTGGATCCCATCCGTTTTAGGGGCAATGTCTATTTCAGTGGAGAGCATCCGTGGATTGAATTTGATTGGATTGGAAAGGAAGTACGGATAGGTAAAGCTGTTCTTAAAGTCTTTAAGAGAACAAAGCGTTGTGCGGCCACTGCGGTAAATCCAGAGACAGGCGTGCGCGATATGAATATTCCCAAGGATCTAAAAAACTACTATGATCACATGGATATGGGGATTTATGCTAAGGTTTTAGTGGGTGGAACTATTAAAATCGGAGATAGAATAGAGGTACTGTAAATGTATATAGCTATGAACCGTTTTAAGATTGCGTTGGGAAGAGAGAGTGATTTTGAGCAAATATGGAAAGAACGAGAAACCAGACTGGACGAAACGCTGGGGTTTGTAGAGTTTCACTTGCTGAGGGGAAAGACGGAAGAGAATCATACTCTTTACGCATCCCACACTACTTGGAAATCAGAGATAGATTTCGTTAACTGGACCAAATCGGATGCCTTCCGACAGGCACATAAAGGTTCAGGAGAGCACAGCGATATTTACTTAGAGCATCCTCACTTTGAGGGTTTCGAAGCAGTAATATAATTTTATTTGCGCGAGTAGGTGAAGAAGTTATGGGTTGGTAAGTGATTATGGCTAATCTTGTCCTAGTAATTCATTTTTGTTTGGTCCTTTTTATAGTATCTGGTTTTATTTTTTTTCCGTTGGGTCATATAGCTAAGTGGACATGGGTCAGGAATTTTCGTCTTCGTCTATTCCATTTAGTTTTTATGCTAATCGTTACAATAGAGGCGGTACTAGGGATAACTTGTCCCCTTACATACATTGAGAATCTTCTCAGGGATTCATACGAGGGTCATTCTTTCGTTGGGTACTGGATTAGCAATATAATTTACTGGGATTTTCCAGCCGAGTTTTTTATTGGCCTGTATACATTCTGTCTAGCGTGGACAATAGCAATTTGGTGGCTTTTTCCACCCCATAAAAACTAATTTTACTTTTGACTTTTGCTGAGGCAGAATATTTAGGCGTCTGATGGACCCACCATTTTTTCCGGCCGCACGGTTTTCTCGAACGTTTCTTCGTCCACAAACCCCAATTTGATTGCCTCTTCCTTCAAAGTTGTACCATTTTTATGGGCTTCTTTCGCAACTTTAGTAGCATTGTCATACCCAATTTTTGGCGCTAGGGCAGTTACCAGCATCAGACTTTCTCTCATCAATTTGTCAATGCGTGTTTCATCCGCTTGAAGCCCTTCTACCAGATTGTCTGTGAAGGCATTACAGGCATCACCGATTAATTGAGCTGACTGAAGTACATTATAGGCTATCATAGGCTTATAAACATTTAGTTCAAAGTGGCCTTGGCTACCCGCAATCCCAACTGCAGCGTCATTACCCATAACTTGAGCGCAGACCTGTGTTATGGCCTCGCATTGAGTTGGGTTAACCTTCCCGGGCATAATGGAGCTACCGGGTTCGTTTTCAGGTAGCATAAGTTCCCCAAGACCACATCTGGGGCCCGATCCCAATAATCGAATATCATTCGCTATTTTGAAAAGACTGACAGCTACGGTTTTTA